>CAYMGZ010000075.1:0-9098 GCA_964390095.1 uncultured Lachnospiraceae bacterium
AGATTGTAGCGAATCATCTGGCATATACACCTTTGTATATGTTTTTAGTAGCAGGAGAACCAGAATGAAGTTATATGAAAAAGGTGCCTATGTCCTTCGGGGCAGGGAAATTATAGAGGAAAATGAAGAGACGCAGGCCGTGCTTGCCACAAAGCTCCCCCGCGTTCCGGAAAAGGCGGAGGCGGCGGCCGCGACGATGGCCTACGGCATTTTAAAGGCGCACAATACATCAGGGAATATGGAAAAGCTCAAGATCCGTTTTGACAAGCTGACCTCCCACGACATTACCTTTGTCGGGATCATCCAGACGGCGCGGGCGAGCGGGCTTACGGAATTCCCGGTCCCATACGTGCTTACGAACTGCCACAACAGCCTCTGCGCGGTCGGCGGCACGATCAATGAGGACGACCATATGTTCGGCCTTTCCTGCGCGAAGCGCTACGGCGGCATCTATGTCCCGCCGCACCAGGCCGTGATCCACCAGTTCGCGCGCGAGATGCTTGCATGCGGCGGCGGGATGATCCTCGGCTCGGATTCCCACACGCGCTATGGCGCGCTTGGCACAATGGCCATCGGCGAGGGGGGGCCTGAGCTTGTAAAACAGCTTCTTTCAAGGACTTACGATATCAATATGCCGAAGGTGGTCGGCGTGTACTTAACCGGGAAGCCGGCACCGTATGTCGGTCCGCAGGACATTGCGCTCGCGATTATCGGGGAAGTGTTCGCGAACGGCTACGTGAACAATAAGGTGATGGAGTTCATCGGCGACGGGATCGCGAACCTAAGCGTTGATTACCGCATCGGCATCGATGTCATGACGACCGAGACGACCTGCCTCTCCTCCATCTGGGAGACGGATGATGCCGTGAAGGAGTTTTACGAGATCCATGGCAGGAGCGGGGATTACAAGGAACTTTCACCGGGCGAGGTGGCATATTATGATGGCATGATCTATGTGGACCTCTCAAAGATTAAGCCGATGGTTGCAATGCCGTTCCATCCGAGCAATACATATACGATTGATGAGCTGAACGCGAATCTTTCTGATATCCTTGCCGAGGTGGAAAAGAAGGCGCTTGTCAGCCTTGATAACAATAAAGTTGAGTATAAATTGCGCGATAAGATTAAAAATGGCAGGCTTTATGTGGATCAGGGCGTGATTGCCGGCTGTGCGGGCGGCGGGTTTGAGAATATCTGTGACGCGGCGGACATCCTTTCAGGGAAGGATATCGGTGCGGACGAGTTTTCATTGAGCGTCTACCCGGCCAGCCAGCCTGTGTACATGGAGCTTGTGAAGAACGGTACCGTGGCGAAGCTGATGGCTGCGGGGGCAACCGTGCGTACCGCGTTCTGCGGGCCATGTTTTGGCGCGGGGGATGTCCCGCCAAACGGGGGATTAAGCATAAGACATTCCACAAGGAATTTCCCGAACCGCGAGGGTTCAAAGATCACGAACGGGCAGATTGCGTCGGTCGCGCTGATGGATGCGCGCTCGATCGCGGCGACTGCGGCAAACAAAGGGTACCTGACTTCGGCGGAACATGTCGATGCATCGTTTACAAAACCGAAGTATTTCTTTGACAAAAGTATTTATGAGAAACGCGTCTTTAACGGTGTGGGCAAGGCGGACACATCCGCGCAGGTGAAATTCGGCCCGGGCATCAAGGATTGGCCGGCGATGGGTGCGCTGACGGACGACCTGCTCCTAAAGGTGGTCTCCGTCATCCATGACCCGGTGACGACAACGGACGAACTGATCCCATCCGGCGAGACTTCCTCCTTCCGCTCCAACCCGCTTGGGCTTGCAGAGTACACGCTCTCCCGCAAGGACCCGGCTTATGTCGGGCGCGCAAAGGCGGTTTATGCGGCGGAGGCGGCGCGCATGGCTGGCGGCGGCGCGGGGGAAATGTGCGCGGCGCTCCCGGAGCTTTCGGGTGTCTTTGCGGCACTCCCGGCGGGGTTTGATGCGGGCAAAACACAGGTCGGTTCCGTGATCTATGCGGTAAAACCGGGGGATGGCTCCGCGAGGGAGCAGGCGGCAAGCTGCCAGAAGGTACTGGGCGGCCTTGCCAACATCGCGAAGGGATACGCGACGAAGCGTTACCGCTCGAATTTGGTCAACTGGGGCATGCTCCCGTTTTTGTTTGACGGGGACGACCTCCCGTTTGAGAACGGGGATTATCTTTATATCCCTGGCATCCGTGCGGCGGTAAAGGATAAGAAGCAAACACTTACGGCATATGTGGTGGGCAAGGGAAGGGAGTTTATGCTTGGCCTTGGGGAACTGACGGACGATGAGCGGGAAATCATCTTAAAGGGCTGCCTGATCAATTATTACCGCGGGGTATAAAAAGGCTTTGGCAGGATGGTGCGGGGTATCCTACTTTCCCGGCAGGGGAAGGGCGGATGCTTTATGCCATCCTGTTCTTTTTATACAAAGTTTATTTTTGGAATATTGAACCATTTTGAAAAATCGTATATAATCAAAATCAGTGGAGTAGGAGAACAGGAGCACAAAAGTATGAAGAGTAAGAAAATGATAGTGTACCGTATTTTGATAGTAGGGACGTTGCTGATCTTGCAGGTGGCGTGGCTGGTGCTCTCGCTGCTCACCTTTTCCAATGTCTCCCCGTTTGTCAATATGGTTTTCCGTCTCACAAGTATTGTAGCGCTCTTTATTGTGATCAACAGCAGGCAAAATCCGGCGTACAAGTTAGCCTGGGCAGTACCGATCCTGATCTTCCCGCTGCTTGGCGGCATGATGTTTGCGTTCTTTGGCACGCGCCAGCCCTCGAAAAAGCTGCGTGACAAGCTGAATGGCTCATGGGAGAAACTAGAACCCATGATCCGGCAGGAACCAGGGATCATCGAGGAGGTCGGGCGGGAATCGGAAACCGTTTATGGGCAGGTCCGTTACCTGCGGGATTTTGCAAATGCCCCGCTGTGGAAAAACACCCGGACAAAATATTTTAAGAGCGGGGAGGAAAATTTTCCCTATATTGTGGAAGAATTAAAAAAGGCGGAGCATTTTATTTTCATGGAGTATTTTATCATCGCGGATGGCAGGATGTGGAATACGATCCTTGGGATCCTAAAGGAAAAGGCAAAGGCCGGCCTGGATGTGCGCCTTTTATATGACGATGTCGGCTGCCTGCGCCTGCTGCCGCAGGGTTATTACGCGCTGATGGAGGAGTACGGGATCAAATGTGAGACGTTCAACCCTTTTGTGCCTTTTGTGTCCGTTGTCATTAACAACCGCGACCTCCGCAAGATCCTTGTGATTGACGGGGATGTCGGGTTTACCGGCGGCATCAATCTGGCGGATGAGTATATCAATGAGAAGGAACGGTTCGGCTACTGGAAGGATACCGGTATTATGTTAAAGGGCGATGCCGTCTGGAACCTGACCGTGATGTTTTTGCATATATGGAATGCGCTGCGGCCGACGGACACGTCGTTTGAAGCATTCCGCCCGCATGCGTACCGGCAGGTGGATTACGGGGATGACGGTTTTGTACAGCCATACGGCGACAGCCCGCTTGATTTTGAGAATGTCGGTGAGAACGTTTATTTGAACATCATCAACACGGCAAAGGACTATGTTTATATGTTCACGCCCTACCTGATCATCGACAATGAGATCATGACGGCACTGGTCTTAGCGGCAAAGAGGGGGGTGGACGTGCGCATCGTGACACCGCACATCCCGGACAAGAAGACGGCATTCATGCTGACGCAGAGCTATTATGAGCAGTTGATGGGCGGCGGGGTGAAGATTTACGAGTTTGAACCGGGTTTCATCCACGCGAAGTGTTTTGTCTGTGATGACCGCGTGGCGACCGTTGGGACAATTAACCTTGATTACCGCAGTTTGTACCTGCATTTTGAGTGCGGGGTGTTTTTGTACCGGACAAGCTCGGTCATGGACGTGAAGCAGGATGCGATTGAGACGATTGGAAAGAGCATCCTTGTAACGAAGGATATGTTAAAACCAATTTTGCAAAAAGTATTGATCCAGGCATTCCTAAAACTTTTTGCACCGCTTTTTTAGAGGGAGAAAGGAGGCCGTGATGGCTAAGATCATTGACGGAAAGAAGATTTCGGCACAGATTAAGGAGGAAGTAAGGAAAAGGGCAGAAAAGTTAAAGGAGGACGGCATCACGGTGACGCTCGCCGTGGTCCAGGTGGGCTCCGACCCGGCTTCCAGTGTCTATGTCGGCAATAAAAAGAAGGCGTGCGAGTATGTGGGGTTCCAGTCCCTTTCCTACGAGCTGCCCGAGGAGACAACACAGGAAGAACTGCTTGACCTGGTCCATGAGCTCAACGGCCGCGCGGATGTCAACGGGATTTTAGTGCAGCTCCCGCTCCCGGGGCATATCAGTGAGGAGCAGGTCATAAAGGCAATCTCGCCGGATAAGGATGTGGACGGCTTCCATGTGGAAAACGTCGGGCGTTTGAATGTCGGGGCGAAAGGGTTTGTCTCCTGTACGCCGGCCGGTGTCATTGAACTTTTAAAGCGCTCCGGCATCACCATCGAGGGGAAGGAGTGCGTGGTCATCGGGCGCAGCAATATTGTCGGCAAGCCGATGGCGGCGCTTTTGCTGCGGGAGAACGGCACGGTGACCGTCTGCCATTCCCGCACGAAAAACCTTGCAGAGGTCACAAGGCGGGCGGATATCTTAGTGGTCGCCATCGGCAAGCCAAAGTTCATTACGGCGGAGTATGTAAAGGAAGGCGCGGTAGTGATTGATGTCGGCATCCACAGGAATGAGGAGAACAAGCTGTGCGGCGACGTGGATTTTGCTCCCGTCTCGCAAAAGGCATCCTACATCACGCCGGTGCCGGGCGGTGTCGGTCCGATGACGATCGCCATGTTGATGGCAAACTGTTTACAGAGCGCGGAAATGCAACAGGTGTGAGGTTCTTATTATGAAGGTGTGTTTTGTTTCCCTTGGATGTGACAAAAACTTAGTGGACAGCGAGGTGATGCTGGGGCTTTTGCGCGATGCGGGTTATACCCTGACGGATGATGAGGCACAAGCGGATGCCATTGTGGTCAATACATGCAGTTTTATCCACGATGCGAAACAGGAGAGCATCGATACGATCTTGGAATTGGCGGAATATAAAAAATACGGGCATTTGCGGGCGCTCATTGTGGCAGGATGCCTTGCACAGCGCTACAAGGAGGAAATCCAGAAGGAAATCCCGGAGGTGGACGCGCTCATTGGCACGTCGGCCATCGACGAAATTGTCCCCGTCATCAAAGCTTCCTTAACCGGTGCGGCGGGGAACGCGTTTTGCGATGTCAACCGCCTGCCCCTGCCGGATACAAAGCGTGTGAACACGACGGGCGGCTACACGGCATATTTAAAGATTGCCGAGGGGTGTGACAAGCATTGTACTTACTGTGCGATCCCCATGATCCGTGGGAACTACCGCAGTGTACCGATGGAACGGCTGGTGGCGGAGGCAGAATTCTTGGCGGAGGGCGGCTGTCTCGAGCTTGTTTTGGTTGCGCAGGAGACGACGGTCTACGGCGTGGACCTTTACGGGAGGAAGATGCTGCCGCAGTTGGTCAAAAGGCTTGCAAAGATCCCGGGGATCGCATGGATCCGGCTCCTTTACTGTTACCCGGAGGAGGTCACGGACGAGCTCATCAAGGTGATGAAGGAGGAGGGAAAGCTGTGCCATTACCTTGACATGCCCATACAGCATGCATCCGACCATGTGCTGCGCGAGATGGGCCGGCACACGAGCCGGGCACAGCTTGAGGAACTGATCGGGAAACTGCGCAGGGAAATCCCGGATATCGTGCTGCGCACGACCCTGATTACCGGTTTTCCGGGGGAAACACAAGAAGACCATGAATGCCTGATGGACTTTGTGCAGAAGATGCGTTTTGAGCGCCTTGGCGTATTCCCGTACTCAAGGGAGGAGGATACCCCGGCGGCAAAGCGGAAGGACCAGGTCTTAAAAAAGGTGAAAGTAAAACGGCAGAAGGAACTGATGCGCCTACAGCAGGGGATTGCGTTTGGATGGGCAGAAGCGATGGTGGGGAAGAAGCTGACGGTCATGGTCGAGGGGAAGCTTGTAAAGGAGGATGTGATGGTTGGGCGTTCCTACATGGACGCGCCGAAAGTGGATGGATATGTTTTCTTTTCCGGGGAGCAGGAATACCTCTCCGGGGAGCTTGTGGAGGTGGAAGTCATGGAGGCAAAAGGGTACGACTTAATTGGCCGTGCCACAAAGTAAGAAGTTTGAAAATGCTTGTTTCAAGCTTCCGATCAATGCATAAAACGCAGGATTTACCTGCGGGATGCAGGAAAGAGGTAGCATTATGAATTTACCAAATAAGATTACAGTATTCCGGGCATGCATGGTTCCGGTCTTCCTTGTTTTTATGCTTGTGCCGGGAATCCCGGCGGGGAACTATATTGCCGCAGTGATTTTTGCCATTGCCTCCGCCTCGGATTTCCTTGACGGCTATCTGGCGCGTAAAAATAATCTCGTGACGGATTTCGGGAAATTCATGGACCCACTTGCGGACAAGCTCCTTGTCTGTTCCGCGTTCATCTGTTTTGTTGAGTTTAACACCGTTCCGGCTTGGGTGGTGATCTTAATCATCGGGCGGGAGTTCATCATCAGCGGGTTCCGCCTGATCGCGGCGGACAACAACATCGTGATCGCCGCAAATTACTGGGGGAAGATCAAGACGGTCGTGCAGATGGTAATGTGCGTGCTCTTTATTGTGGACCTGGATGGCACGTTTTTTGATGTGGTGGAACAAATATTCCTCTATGCCTCGGTGGCACTGACGCTGATCTCGCTCTGTGTGTATATTTACCAGAACCGGAGGGTAATCCTTCAGGGGACGAAATAATCCCATGGGACCGTCAGTAACCGTCAAGAAGCTGTCATAAAGCTAACATATAAATGACATAGTTTAGTGTTACGATCCATATAGATTGCATGTTTGGGGGGCAGGCTTTCGGAAAGGAAGTGGCACGATGAAAAAGAGATTCGTGGGAAGTGGTTTTTTGTTGTTGGTTGCCCTTTTCCTGCTGCCGTTGGCAGGCTGCGGCGGACAGAAAGTTCCGCCTGTCGGGGAAGTCACACCCCTGCCGACGGTGACATCGTCGCCTTCCGTTTCGGTGAACCAGTCTCCGACGGTGACATTTTTCCCGGATGGGATTACAAATATCACGTATTATACACTTTCCGAGGAGCTGGAACTGGTGGAAGTCACTTCCCTGATGACGGGGGATGGCGCGATGACACCGAAGGAGCTGGTTGACTATGTCACGGCGACAATGGAGGATGTTTCGGTCACGGTTAAAGTTTTGGACGTAATGACTTCGGATGAGAGTATCATTGTGGATTTCGATGAGGGAAGCGTTCCGGTACGCTATGCGAACACACGTCTGGAAAGTGCAATCCTGGATGCGCTTGCGCAAAGCCTCCTTGATAATTTTACAGAATATAACAGTGTTATTTTCCGCGCGGGCGGACAGGCATACCAGTCGGAGAACCGGACGTTTGACTTAAACTATATTTATATGGGGAGATAGGATAAAAAAGCGATGGGCAGAGTGTTGGTGGTCGGTGGCGGTGCCGCGGGCATGATGGCGGCGGCATCCTGTGCAAAGGGCGGGTGCAGCGTTGTTTTGCTGGAACAAAATGAAAAGCTTGGGAAGAAGCTCTACATCACGGGGAAGGGGCGCTGCAACCTGACAAATGCCTGTGCGCTTGAGGGTTTGTTTGAGAACGTGGTAACGAACCCTCGTTTTTTATATAGCGCGTTCCATGGTTTTTCAAACCAGGACACGGTTGCGTATTTCAATTCCATCGGGCTTGCGACGAAAACCGAGCGCGGGGGGCGCGTGTTCCCGGCATCGGACCATTCCTCGGACGTGATCCGGGTGCTCGAAAAAGAATTGCGGCGGTGCGGTGCCAAAGTCCTCCTGAACACGAAGGTAGTGCGTCTTGTGGCAAGGGACGGCCATTTTGTGTCGGCCGTCACAAAGGACGGCAGCGAGTTTTTCGCGGATGCCTGCATCATCGCGACCGGGGGGCTTTCCTACCCGTCAACGGGTGCCTGCGGGGACGGCTACCGCTTTGCGGCAGAGCTTGGGCATACCGTGAAGGAGTGTTTCCCTTCGCTTGTAAGCCTCACGCTCTCCTCCCGCTTCCCGAAGGAGCTTGAAGGCCTGTCCTTAAAAAATGTGAAGGTCTGGGTTTCTTTTGACGGTGCTTTGGATGGGGGTGGCATGTCCGGGGAAGGGCAGCACAAAAAAGGAAAAAAATGGAAACCGCAGGACAAGGTCTACGAGGCATTCGGGGAGCTTGTCTTTACGGCAAAGGGCATCAGCGGGCCGGTGGTATTGAGTGCGAGCAGCTATATTGCCCCCCTGACCGGAAAATGCCGGATGTCGTTCCATATCGATTTAAAACCCGCCCTGTCGATGGAGCAACTTGACATGCGGATTTTGAGGGATTTTGACGAAGCAAAGAACAAATGTTTTAAAAATGCATTGGATCATCTATTGCCACAAAAATTGATACAGGTTATAATAGAGCTTAGTGGCATTTCGCCCGACAAGCAGGTCAATGCCGTCTCGCGGGAGGAACGAAAGCATCTGGCCGCCCTGTTAAAGGACCTGTCTTTCCCTGTCCACTCCCTTGGGGGGTACGCGGAGGCCGTGGTCACAAAAGGCGGTGTGGATGTTCGTCAGGTCAGCCCAAAGACGATGGGGTCGCGCCTTGTGGACGGGGTGTATTTTGCGGGGGAGGTGCTTGATGTGGACGCGCTGACCGGGGGATTCAACCTCCAGATCGCGTGGTCAAGTGCCCGCCTTGCGGCAAAGGCGGTGTCGGATGCCCTTGTGGGTGTCCCTGCCGCCGGAGAGAATAAACAAAAGTGAGGATTTATGGATGAAGGTTTACAATGTCGCGATTGACGGCCCTGCGGGGGCGGGCAAGAGCACGGTTGCAAAAATGGCAGCGAAGGCGCTTGGCTTTGTCTATGTGGACACAGGGGCAATGTACCGCGCCCTGGCACTGTATTTTATCCGAAACGGGATTTTGCCGGACGAGAC
>CAYMGZ010000075.1:9108-9772 GCA_964390095.1 uncultured Lachnospiraceae bacterium
GGCGCGGATTGCGGGGGCACTGCCAAAGGTAAATGTGACAATCGAGTACCGGGACGGCGAACAGGTTGTGTTGCTTGACGGGGAAAACGTAAACGCCTTTTTAAGGACGCAGGAGACCGGGGAGATGGCATCCCGCATTTCACCGCTTCCCCCGGTGCGGGAAAAACTCTCTTTTTTGCAGAAAGAGCTTGCAAAAAGGACAAGTGTCATCATGGATGGCAGGGATATCGGGACGACGGTGCTGCCGGATGCCGATGTCAAGATTTATCTTACGGCCGATGCCGGCGTGCGCGCCGACCGCCGGGTAAAAGAGCTTTTGGAAAAAGGGGGGTTCTGTGACCGGGAGGAGATTTTAAAGGAAATCCTGTCACGGGATGAGCGGGATATGTCAAGGGAGGTATCCCCGCTCAAAAAAGCGGAGGATGCGGTGGTCATTGACGCGTCCGGGCTTACGGCGGATGAGGTGGCAGATAGGGTCATCGCGCTTGTCCGGGAGGGCTGTAAGCTATGACCGGGAAGTAGGGCAAAATATTTTGGATCAGAAAAGCACATCGGATTTTACAGATAATGGGAATAAAATCTAAAAAACGGAAATTCTTGTAGGCAAAAAGGCCCAAATTGTGGTGCGGGCGACATTTAATTACAAGAAATTTCAAGATTTAGT
>CAYMGZ010000076.1:0-9756 GCA_964390095.1 uncultured Lachnospiraceae bacterium
ATATGCACATGTCCGTGATGGAGTATGCAGAGTTGATTATTTACTTGTTTCCAAAGAACACAGAAACATTGGTGTAGGGAGAGCATTGATCCATAGCTTTGTGGAATACTGCAGGGGTAACGGAATAGAAAATTGTTTTCTGTGGCCTGACGGAGAAACAGCCGAAAGAATATATTATGAAGCCGGATTTCGCCATGTAGATACAAAGCAGGCGGGACGTGCGTCCTATGTTAAGTGTATAAGGAAAGACCAATAGTAGAAGGAGAATGTGAAAAAAGGAAGAGGAGAAAAAAACATGATGAGACGGGCAGGGGCAAATGACAAGCTGGAGGAGATACTTGATCTTTTGGGGCTATCTGCGGATGAAAAATTTGCGGCGGTGGCATTTTATCATAAAGAGGCGGGGGAGGAAGCGCTTAAACAGATTGCGTTTTGGGATTTGTCGGCGGTTTCTCCTGACACGGTAAAGAAAGTGGAGAAGCTTATAACAAAGCTGGTTCAAAAAAAGCGGATGGACGAGCTTTCGCGGCTGTTTTTGCTGGTGTTTGCACGGGGGGAATCCACCTGCCACCCAATATTTTCAAAGGATCATTTGGGGCTGATCGCAGAAACGCCGGGGGTGGATTTGGCAAAGGTTGCAGCGGTGTACAGCGCGAAAGAGGGGGAAAACGCTTATCCAAATATTTATTCGGTACAGTCGGTATTTGATGTTGCAAAGCGCAGTACGAAAACGATCCGGCAGGCGGTCTGTTTTACAAAGCATGATGCGGGCAGCGGGCGGCTGATTTTGCTTGCCCTGTATTTCCGTATCGAATACCAGAACCGGAAACCGTATGCATTGGGGAGGCGGGATGTGGATGGCTCACCGCTTCCGGTTACGGATGTGGAGGTGGAGGATGCGCCGCTGCTTGCGGAGTATGAGGGGCTTGCGGCAGAAGGGCTTGCAAGGCTGTATTTTGGCTGCGCCGGCCAATTGGTAACAAAGGAGGCTGTATCGGAGCTTTCCGGGGCTTTGGCGGAGGGGAGGATACCAAAAAAGCTTGCGCCACTCATCGGCATGGAACCGAATGTCGATGAGGCGCTGCACAAGATGACAGCCGGGCTGTCTTACTGGAATTATATGCTTTCGGATCCGTTGAAAAATATTGTGAAGCTCTGCTTTGCCATCAACGGCCCGAAGACGTTTGAGCTGCTTTCTGTGATGAGCTGCGGAATTTCGATTGATATCCAGAAAAAGGGCGGAAATTATGACGAGGTATTTGGGGTTGACACGGAAACGTATCTGCGCTGGGCAGCGAGGTGGAATTACAGGGTTATTTTGGCAGAGCAGCTAAAATCCCATACCGAATGCTACCTGAACCTGATGGAAGGGATCGAGATCGGGCACAGTGCCAATATGCTGGATGTGGTAAAAGAAACAGATGGGGCGCTGTATCAGAAGATCATGCAGGAAAAGAAGCAGCGTGCAGGGCAGGGGGATAATCCGGAACGGGAAAAAATTATTGCCGAGCTGGTGAAGCGGGTTCCGAACCATGACCGCGCGGTGGCGTATCTGCGCGGGGAGAGCAAGGTGAATACAATCTACCAGGGAAACAAGCTTTCCGGGATGGCGGAGGCTTCGTTTGGCCTGGCGGAACGGTGGCATTTTGATAATTATATAAAATGCTATGGCGATGAAGGGTTTTTGCGGCGCGGTGAGGCGTTTGCCCTGTTAAATAACGGGATGAGTTTTTTCAAGGTCGGTTTTATTGGCTGTAAGAACAGCAAGGAATATGTCATACCGGAAAAGGTGGAGAAAATATGGGTGGATCTTGATGCGGAGGGGGTCGGGCTGAAATGGCAGCTTGCGGGGGTTCTCCGGACGTACCAGACGTTGCGCAGTGATTTCCGGGAGAAATTTCTTTTGGTGGCGGAAAAGATTTTTGCCGGATATTTAACGGAGCGCAAAAAGGAGCTGATTGCCGCGTTCCATGGGGCGAGTTCACTTGACCCTATCGGGCGGCTGTTTGCCCTTGAGGTGCTGAGCCATAACGCGGAGGAAAATAAGGAAGAAATTTGGGCCTACCGGCAGGATTCCGCCAAACTTGTGAAGCAGAAGCTGTTTGAGGTGTTGTGCGGGCAGAAGGGCTTTGAGGAGGATGTGAAAGGGCTGCTTGCATCGAAGAAGGCAGCGGAGCGGGAGCTTGCGGTGAAGGTACTTTGTTTTTGGCAGGGGGAAGGTGCGGATTACCGGGAAATGTTTGTGCAGGCGTTTGGGAAGGAAAGGAGTGCGAAGGTCAAGGGGCTTCTTGGGGATGCGCTGGCGGTTCAGGAAACAGGCATGGTGTTTCATTGAAGTCATATGGCAGGTGACGAAGGCGGTGGCGCGGGTTTCGCAAGGGGCAGATAAGTGTAATTATTAAAATGAAGGATTTTGGAGGAGGTAAAAAATGGAAGAATTAGAACAATTGGAACAATATGATCAACGCATTGCCCGCATTATGGGAAAGATCGAGGAAATAAAAAACAATAAGTTTTCTTTTTCCTGCGGGGAATGGCCGCCTGTGTGGAAGCCGCCGGTGAGCGAGGAGGAAGTGGCGGCATTTGAAGCGGAGAAAGGAATCCGGCTTCCGGGGGATTACCGCCGGTTTATCACAACCATTGCCTCTTCCGGAAGCCAGCCTTTTTACGGTTTGCTTTCGT
This sequence comes from uncultured Lachnospiraceae bacterium, assembly GCA_964390095.1. Classification (GTDB taxonomy): domain Bacteria; phylum Bacillota; class Clostridia; order Lachnospirales; family Lachnospiraceae; genus RGIG4057. The sequence continues at coordinate 2,683 of CAYMGZ010000076.1, forward strand.
TTAAGAAACGGGAAAACATGGCGGAGCATCCATTTCCTTTTACCTTGGAACATATCCTTTATTTTCTTTATATGACGGAGGATGAGATGGACCGGTTTTATGATGAGGATGTTCCATTTACCGCCGACTATGGGTTATTGCCGCTGTGCACGGAGGGGGATGGCATGGACAGTGTCTTGGTGGTGAACAGCGAGGATCCGGATACTTATGGCACTGTCTGGTATTATGATTTGGCCAATGACTGCGGTATCATTCCGATGCGGGACAAGGACACGGGGAAGCCTTTTCATTTTCTGGACTGGCTGGAGTATTGGGTGGACCGGACGGCGGGTCTTGGCAGCAATGAGTATTTTGGCTTTGCGGAAACGGTTATTTTGCCGGATGCGCCGGATAACCCGGATATTATGGGGCGGAAAATGGGATGGATTGATTGAAGGGGTTGTGCTACACATTCCGGTGTTTCTTTTAAAATTTAAGTTCGGTTATTGACAATCGATTGTGACGGTGTTATGATGGGAGCAGATGAACATGAAGAAAAGCGACGACGGAAACAAGTAGCATATTGGCCGCAGACAGAGAGGATGCCGTTTGGTGGAAGGTATCTATGTTGGTGGTATGTGAAAACCATTCCCAAGCTGTAGTGCCGAAAGTAGAGTAAGCGTTACCGTATATCTGCGTTAAAGGTTAGGGTTTGTTGGAATCTGAAGTGAAAAATTGAGGTGGAACCGTGCGATGAAGCACCCTTGAGGATATATTTTATATGTCTTTGAGGGTGCTTTTCTCATGTTGATCAATAATTTTATTCCAGAAAGGATGAGGTAACATGAAGATTTGGATGAAGGACGGTTCCATGGGGGAGGCAGGGTTTGATGAGCCGGCAGGGAAGGAGGCATTCCGCCACACGAGTGCGCATATTTTGGCGCAGGCGGTAAAAAGGCTGTACCCGGATACAAAATGCGCGGTCGGGCCTGCGACCCAGGATGGATTTTATTATGATTTTGATTTTAATTTCCGCTTTTCGGAAGAAAATTTTGCCGAAATTGAGGCGGAAATGAAAAAAATTGTGAAAGAAAATCTGCAGCTAAGGCATTTTACGGTGGAGCGCGGGAAGGCGGAGCAGATGTTACAGGAGCGGGGCGAGGATTATAAACTTGAGATGCTGCGCGCGCTGCCGGAAGGTGAGGAGATCCATTTTTACCAGCAGGGGGAATATCTGGAGATGTGTGCCGGACCGCATGTGGCTTATACCAGCGCCATCAAGGCGTTCCGGCTTTTGTCCGTTGCGGGGGCATATTGGCGCGGCGATGAGAAAAATAAAATGCTGACCAGGATTTATGGAACCTCTTTCCCAAGCAAAGAGATGCTTGAGGAATATTTGGACCGGCTGGAGGAGGCAAAAAGGAGGGATCACAGAAAGCTTGGGAAGGAACTTGATCTTTTTACGTTGTTTGAGGAAGGACCGGGATTTCCTTTCTTTCTGCCGAAAGGGCTGATCTTAAAAAATCTGCTGATCGATTATTGGAGGAAGCTGCATGCGAGGGAAGGGTATGTGGAGATTTCGACCCCCATCATGCTGGAACGCAGGCTTTGGGAAACTTCCGGGCACTGGGAGCATTACAGGGAAAATATGTATACGACGGTAATTGACGAAACAGATTTTGCCATCAAGCCGATGAACTGTCCGGGCGGGATGCTTGTGTATAAGATGGAACCACATTCCTACCGCGAATTCCCTTTGCGCATCGGGGAGCTGGGGCTGATCCACCGGAATGAAAAGTCAGGTACTTTGCACGGACTGATGCGTGTCCGCTGCTGCACGCAGGATGATGCCCATATTTTTATGACACCGGGGCAGATACCGGGTGAGATCAAAGGGGTCATCCGGCTGATTGACGAGGTGTATTCTGCTTTCGGGTTCAAATACCATGTGGAACTGTCCACGAGGCCGGAAAATTCCATCGGGAGCGATGAGGACTGGGAAATGGCGACGGATGGTCTGAAAAACGCATTGGAGGATATAGGACTGCCGTATGCGGTCAATGAGGGCGACGGGGCATTTTACGGGCCAAAAATTGATTTCCATTTGGAGGATTCGATCGGGAGGACATGGCAGTGCGGGACGATCCAGTTGGATTTCCAGTTGCCACAGCGTTTTGAGGCGGAGTATATCGGGGAGGACGGGAAAAAACACCGCCCGATCATGATCCACCGGGTGGTATTTGGGTCTGTCGAGCGGTTCATTGGGATATTGATTGAGCACTATGCCGGAAAATTTCCGCTATGGCTGTCGCCGGTGCAGGTTAAATTACTGCCCATCTCGGATAAATATATGGATTATGCGAGAGAGGTGGAAGGGATTTTGAAAAAAGAAGGTGTGCGCTGTGATACGGATGCAAGGGCGGAAAAGATCGGATATAAGATACGGGAGGCGCAGATGGAGAGAGTACCGTATATGCTGGTCGTTGGCGGGAAGGAAGCACAGGAGGGCTGTGTGTCTGTCCGGAAGCGTGAGGATGGGGATTTGGGAAGTATGACGGTGGAGCGGCTGTTGGGGATTTTGAGGGAGGAAGGATTCACTGTTCCAAAAGACAAGGAGCAGTGTGGGAAAAATTGTAAGAAGTGAAGGGGGCAACGGTGCAGGAATAAAAATTCCCAAAGATTTTATTGCAAAAGTGAGGATAAAACCGTACAATAGAGATTAGGGAAGCACGCCGCTAAGGCGGTGTATGGGTTGCGCGGCGGGCAGGGGGTTCCCCTGCCCGATTGTACGGGAAATCCGGGCGTTGGAGCAAACGAATGTAATTTTTGCAAAATGGATTTCGGAAAAACATAAAATAAAATCACAGGGAGGAAAAAGCGATGGCAAATCTTAGGGGAAAGAAGGCGAGGGAAGCAGCAAAGCTTGCAGCGGATCAAAAGCTTGCAGCGGATCTTGGGATCACACTGGAGGAATTGGCAGACCGGAATGTGCCAAGGGTCGGGTTTGATGATGGGCGGGAGAGGCGTTTTGACTATGGGACGCGCAGCTTTGTGGTCGCGCTTGACGCAATTGCGCCGAAAATAACCTTTGCAGTGTTTCAACTGGAAAAGCCAACAGCGAAAAATGCGGGGGCAAAAAAGGACAGCCACAGTGACCTCGTATATGGGAGGAAGACAACAAAACTCCCAAAGCCGGGCAAAAACGATAATTTGGAGAAGGCGGAGGCAGCGCAGGAAGAATTTAAACAGATGAAAAAAGAATTGAACGCGGTGGTAAAAAACCAGAAAAAACGCTTGGAATTAGCGCTGATGACAGGCAGGTGCTGGAGTGTGGATGCGTGGATGGATTTGTTTGGGGAACATCCCATTATGCGGCCGCTTTCCTTTGCTTTGGTCTGGGGGATTTATGAGGGCGGGCAGCTTGTGAAGAGCTTCCGTTACCGGATGGATGGATTATTTTATGGCGTGGACGGGGAAGCATTTGAACTTCCGGGAAATGCAAGGATTGGGCTTGTATTCCCGGCGGAGCTGACAAAGGAAGAAAGGAGAGCGTGGCAGGATCAGATATGGGAAGATAATATGCACGAGCAGCCAATCGGGCAGCTTGGCTTGAAAACCTATGTCGTACATAAACAGGAAGCAAAGAAAAAGGATCTTGTGCGCTGCAAGGGGCAGTTTTTCCTGGATGAGATATTTGGCGAGAAACTGGGGAAATTCGGATGGCACCAGGGATGCCCGCTGGACGAACATGAGTTTTTTAATATTTATTACCGGGAGGATCCGGATGCGGGTCTTTGTGTGGAACTGCATACGTCCGGCAATACCCCGTGGGATAATATGGAAATCAAGCTTTATGGGGCGAGGTTTTACAAGGCGGGAACCTTTGATTGGGAAACGCATGAATACGATGACAACGACCGGGAGAAAGCGATTGCCCTCGCGGATGTCCCGGCGCGGTATTTCAGCGAAGTGGTGCGCCAGATTATGGAGGCGGCGGCAGAAACCTATCTGGGGGATGAGGGCGATTTTGCAGGTGAGGTGTTGGAATAAAGCAGGGTAAATAAAGGAAATAAGGCAGGAAAAAGAAAACCATGAAATAAAGGAGGCAAAAAAAGCATGATGAATCAACGGGGAAACGAAACCGGCAAATGGGCAGGTTTATTTGCGCTGCTGGAATTGTCGGAGGAGGAACAGGAAGCGGCAGAGGCTTACATGGCGGGGGAAAAGGGGGCGGAGGCGCTGGATATCATTGCATACAGGGATATTTCCGGTATGGATCCGGAACCGGTAACGAAAATATTTGATGGCCTGATCCGCAAAAAGGAGCAGAATGGTTTACAGCCCGTCAAGGCCGATATGGCAAGGCTTTTCCAGCTTTTGTTTGCCAGGGGGAAAACGACCTGCTATGCGATGGTTCCGGTGCAAATCCTGCGCATGTTAAATCCGACTGAGTGGGCAGATCCGGTAAAGATGACAGCGGTGTTTGGTGCAAGTGTTGGGATGACTTCCTTCCCGAACAGCGGTATGCTCAGATCGGTGCTTGAATTTGCGGGAAAGAATCCGGAGGTGTTAAAGCAGGCGCTTGCGATGGAGGTGAGCCAGAAGCCAAATGGAAAGTTCATGCTGCTTGCCCTTTATTTTTATGCGAAAAAATTATTAGATCCAAATCCGATTCCAAAATTGGACAAAGAAGACCAATTCATGTTTTCTGCTTATGAGGATATCAGTACTATATTTTTTGGATCATTGTATTTTGGAACTGTGACCCAGCCTCTCCTTGATGAGCTGAAACAGGCTTTGGCGGAAGGTGAAATCCCGGCGCATTTTCAGGGGCTTATTGGCGCGAATCCGCCGGTTTCCGGAGCGATGCTGAAACTGACGGCGGGGCTGTCATACCTGAATTATGCCTATTCGGGAAAGCTGAAAAATATTGTCCGGCTCTGCCTGATGGCAGATATGCAGGCAACGCTTGAGGCACTGTGCGCAATGAGCAGGAATACCGAAATGGATATCAGCGTGAAGGGTGGTTCTTATGACAAAATTTTTGGAATTGACAGTGAGGCGTACCTGACCTGGGCGGTGAAGAATGAGTACAGGGTTATTTGGAGAAAACAGCTTGAGGAGAATACGGAATGTTATCTCCGTGTTATGGGGGCGGTAGGGGCAAGAGAGGCAGGCCAGATGATGCTGCTTATAAAGGAGAAGAAGCCGCAGCTGCATAAAAAGCTGGTGGAGGAGCAGCGGATGACAGGAAATTTTGAGGAGAGGGAAAAAGTGATCACCGCGATTGTGGAGAGGGATCCGAATCTGGACGCGTCCAAGGCGTGGCTGCGGGGGGAGAGCAGCTTTGAAAAGTTTTGCGGGGATTACGACAAAAGCCTGCAGGATAGCTCTTTCGGCGGTTCTTACGAATGGGGACTTCTGGCGGCCTATGATAACAGTTATGAGGATGTGGAATTTTTCCGCCGTGTTGAAGTTTATATGCTTTTCCGGGGCAAAGGATACTTTTTCTGGAACAGGATACAGCGGCGCAAAGACGGGCAGGATACGCCGGAATTAAAGCGTATCCGGGAAATGTTTGCGGATTTTGATGCAGAAGGGCTTGGACTTTCCATGCAAATGCCTGTGGTCAGCATGATCAACGATAAATTGTACCAGGAGAAACAGCAGGAAATGTTCCTTCGATGTATTACGGAATATTTTGGTGAATGTTTAAAGGAACGGCGGGAGGAGACGATTGCTGCTTTTGCAGGGGCGGATGCGTTTGCAAGGTGTATTGGGCTTAAGGTGCTTTCGCAGGATGCGGCGGGCAATAAGGCAGAAATCCTGAAATATTCGCAGGACGGTTCCAAGGCAGTAAAGCAGCAGCTTTATGAGGTTTTGTGCGGGCAGAAGGACTGGGAGGAGGATGTTGTGGCATTCCTTTCCTCAAAGAAGGCAGCAGAGCGGGAACTTGCGGTCCGGGTGCTTTTGGCTTGGCAGGAGTCCGGGGCGGACTATAAGGAATTGTTTGCGCAGGCGATGGAGAAGGAGAAAAACGCGAAAGTCAGGGAGCTGCTTGGGAATGCCCTTGGGATGGAGGGTGATGCAAAGGATGCGCCGGGTGCAAAAATGCTTTCACGGGCGGAACTTGTGAAAGAGCTGCACAAGGGCGGAAAAAAGCGCGGGCTTTCCTGGGCGTATGAGACCCCGTTTTCGGTGGTTCATATGGCGGCTCAGGCAGGAAATGCCGCCGGTGCGGATGAAGCGGAGAAGAAAGATGGGCAGGGTGCGGCAGCGGATGAGGAATATTTACAGGCAATCCTTTTGTGTTATTCCTCTGCAGATGGCTGTGGTGTAAGCAAAAATGCTGCATATCTGGCGCAGAATCTTAATGCAGCGGAGCTTGCCGTATATGTGAACGAGCTGTTTGACAAGTGGCTGGCGGCGGGTGCGGAGGCGAAAAAACGCTGGGTGCTCTATGCGGCGGCAATCCACGGCGGCAGCACAATCATCGAAAAGCTAAAGCGCCAGATCAGGGAATGGCCGCAGGTGGCGCGCGGCGCAATTGCGTGCGAGGCGGTCAAGGCATTGAGTTTAAACCCGCTCCCGGAAGCACTGTTGACTGTGGACGGAATCGCGCGGAAATTTAAGTTCAAGCAGGTGCGTGCGGCTGCGGGTGAGGCGCTTGAATTTGCGGCGGCGCAGCTTGGCATCACGCGCGAGGAGCTGGAGGACCGCATTGTGCCAGACCTTGGTTTTGATGAGAGGATGGAGAGAATTTTTGATTACGGCGGGCGGGAGTTTATTGTGACGATCACAACGGCGCTGGAAATGGAAGTATTTGAAGGGGTGGAGGCAGATGGCACAAATGGCAGCGCGCAAAAGAAAGACACCCTGCAAAGCCTGACGCGCGTCAAGAAACTGAAAAGCCTCCCTGCGCCGGGCAAAAAAGATGATGAGGCAAAAGCTGCCGCCGCTTACGAAGAATTTAAGCTGATGAAAAAGCAGATGAAAACGACCATTGCAAGCCAGAAGCAGCGCCTTGAGATGGCGCTTTCCACGGCGCGCGAATGGGATGTTTTAGCGTGGAAACAGCTTTTTGTAAAGAACCCG
>CAYMGZ010000077.1:0-9729 GCA_964390095.1 uncultured Lachnospiraceae bacterium
TTTTTGTCTCGCCATCGAACCATAAGTATGACATCCAGGACTACGACTATGTTGACCCGCACTATGGCGTGATTGTCAAGGATGAGGGGGAATGCCTTGCGGAGGGGGAGAAATCCAACAAAAAGGCAACAAGGTATATCGCGCGCGTCACCTCGAAGGAAAACCTTGAGGCAAGCAACGCATATTTTATATCGCTGGTGGAGGAAATCCATAAACGTGGCATGAAGGTGATTTTGGACGGCGTATTCAACCACTGTGGTTCCTTCAACAAATGGCTTGACCGCGAGGGCATCTATGAGGGGGCGGAGGGCTACGAGAAAGGCGCTTACGTGGCAGAAGACAGCCCTTACCGCACCTTCTTCCAGTTCCATGAGCCAGACCCGGAAAAATGGCCTTATAACGGCTCCTACGATGGCTGGTGGGGGCATGACACGCTGCCAAAGCTCAATTACGAGGAATCCCCGAAGCTGTTTGAATATATCATGCGCATTGCGCGCAAATGGGTTTCCCCGCCATACAATGTGGATGGCTGGCGGCTTGACGTGGCGGCGGACCTTGGGCACACGGCGGAGTATAACCATGAGTTCTGGCGTGCGTTCCGCCAGAATGTGCGCAGCGCGAACCCGCAGGCACTCATCCTTGCGGAACATTACGGCGACCCGCAGGCATGGCTTGCAGGCGACCAATGGGATTCCGTCATGAACTATGATGCGTTCATGGAGCCCGTCACATGGTTCCTGACGGGGCTTGAAAAACACAGCGATGAGTACCGGCAGGATATGTATTGTAACCCGGATGCCTTCTTTGGGGCAATGCGCCATTTTATGACACGCTTCCATACACCTTCCCTTTTTGTGGCGATGAATGAGCTGTCAAACCATGACCATTCCCGTTTTATGACGAGGACAAACCACCGGGTCGGGCGCATCGGGCCATGTGGGCCGGAGGCGGCGAACGATGGATTAAATCCCGCAATCATGCGCGAAGCGGTCGTGATGCAGATGACTTGGATCGGGGCACCGACAATTTATTATGGCGATGAGGCGGGGGTATGTGGCTGGACGGACCCGGATAACCGCCGCACCTACCCTTGGGGCCATGAGGACCAGCAGCTCATTGCCCTGCACCGGGAGATGATTGCAATCCACAAGGCATACCGGGCACTGCGGACAGGTTCCCTCAAATTCGTCTATGGCAGGTATGGCGTGATTGGGTATGGCAGGTTCAATGAGGAGGAACAGTTTGTTATTCTTATCAATAATAATGATTATGAGGTAAATGTTGAAGTTTCCGTCTGGGAGCTTGGTGTCGCGCCGGGGCGTGCGCTTGTGCGCATGCTGTACACGAACACGGAAGGGTTCGGGGTGGATATGGCGGCGTATTACCCGGAGGATGGGGTATTGTCCATGCGTCTCTGGCCGTATTCAAGCATCGTGCTGAAAAATTTTCCGGAGCATTTGTGCTGATCCGTGGATGCCTGGTCCGTACCGGAAGGGAAAGAAGAAATTGTTTGGGAAACAGGTAATAAAAAAGCGGCCGGGAACCGTTATATTTCGGGTTCCCGGCCGTTTGCTGCCCTTGGGGAGTAAATGCCGGTTTCCGGCCGCTTGCCGTCCTTTGGGGTATAAATGCCGATTCTTGGACCTCGCCGTCCCTTGGGGTATAAATGCCGATTCTTGGATTCCGCCGTCCCTTGGGGCGTAAATGTCCATTTTCGGTTATTTGCCGCCCTTTAGGGCATAAATTCCCGCACCTGCCCGGGTTTTAGATCATCCGGAAGAAAGACATCCCCCATGCGCACACGTTTTAGATACACGCAGCAGCAACCAATGCTTTTTAACAGCCGTTTTACCTCGTGTTTTTTCCCTTCCGTGACAGTGATGTAACCGGAAAATACCGGGGTGTCCGGGCGGTTTTTCAAAATACGCTCCCGCTTTTTCCCCTTGATGGCTTCCCGGATGGATTTTAAGTTGCTCTCCTGAACGGTGGAAAGCCTGGCCGGGCGCGCCGTGCAAGGTATCTGACCGTTTAACGGCACGCCGCATTCCAGTTTTTTCCTTTTTTCCTCGGTCAGGGTTCCCATTGCCCAGAAAAAATATTCTTTTTCCACACCTGCATCCGGATGGGTCATGCGCTGGTTGTAAGCGCCGTCATCCGTCAGGATCAAGAGCCCTTCCGTATCGCGGTCAAGCCTGCCGACCGGGCGCAGCCTTGCCATATCGAGCGCGCCAAGATATGGCAGGATGGTTGGCTCTTTTTCATCGCGCAGGGCGGTGATACAGCCTGCGGGCTTGTGAAAAATGTAATAATGGTACATATAGATCCCTTCTCCTTTGCCGGACGGCGAACCGGCGTTAGGATCATGCCATAGACATGATTATTCCATAAGCTTTGACTGCCTGATGAGCCGCACCAATTCGATCTGGCAGAAAATCAGCGGGATTAAAAAGAGGATGCTGAAAATCCCGACCCACCACGCCCTCATGAAAAATGCGAAGACTGCCCAGAAAAAAAAGCCAAAAAGCATCGGTTTTTGCAGTGACCGGTAATAATTTTTCCGGTCTTCCAATGTTGTATGTAACTCAAAGGGCTTTCCGTCGTTTTCCTTCTCCACGATCATAAGTTCGCGGTTGTAAGTGGTTGAATTTGTCGAGATGCGCCCCCCTTTCTTTGCCCATGGCCGAAAGACAACTTTCCCGGCGGAATAATTGAGGTTGATGTTCTTGAAAAATACCCGGTATCCAAGGCTTTCCAGAAAATCCCGGTATTCCTGTGCCCCCTCCTTTGACTCATTGCCGACAAATTCCACGCAGTATTGGAACTGTCCGGGCTTACATTCTTCAAATTCATACAGCATCTTCCCGCTGCGCACCAGACGCAGGCCTTTTTCGGCCATAGCATTCAGCCATCGTTCCTGTGCAGTCATCAGACCGCCGTAGAAGCGGTAAAATTTTTTGCTCATTTTGCACCTCCCATAATCTCTCCTGCGATACCAACCAGTTCCGTCAGCCTCGCAAGCTCTTTTTCGGCAATTTCCTTTCCCTGTGCCGTGATGGCAAACTCCCGCTTGCGCCCTGTCTCCCCACCGCAGGGCGCGATCCACCCTTTTTCCTGCAATGCGTTCAGCGCCCCATACAATGTTCCTGCGCCCAACACAAGCCGCCCGGCAGTTTTTTCCTCGATAAACTGCATAATGGCATAGCCGTGCCTGGGGGAATAGAGGGAGAGCAGGATGTAGAAGCTCACTTCGGTCAGCGCACCGCCCTTGACATGGTCCCGCATAACGTTGTTCTCCATTTTTTTGTTTCAATCCGCCCGCCCTGCCGTTAATTGTTGGATTTTGTATTTCCACGCCGGGGTGGTTTGGCGGGAATGACCGGCTTTTCGTTCCATGGTTTCTCCATGGCAGACTATTACGTTTACTGTAATAAATATACCAGCAGGCGCGGCAGTTGTCAAGAGTTTTTTGGGGAAGCCCTTGCAATGGGATTTGCGAGGTGCTATTATAAAAATATGGAAAATGGCGTATCGATGAGGAAGGGAGGGAACCGGATGGCATTGCAGGAAGAACGGGTTTACACGGTTGATGACATTTACGCGCTGCCGGATGGGGTGCGGGCGGAACTGATGGATGGACGGATTTATGATTTGGCTCCACCGTCCAGAAAACACCAGAGGATTGTAGGGGAACTTTTTGCCGTGATCCGGGAATGGATCAAGGCAAATGGCGGAACATGCGAGGTCAATATCGCTCCTTTTGCGGTATTCCTGAATGGGGATGGGAGGAATTATGTTGAGCCTGATATTAGTGTCGTATGCGATCCTAAGAAGCTGGACGAAAGGGGCTGTACCGGGGCACCCGATTGGGTGGTTGAAGTAGTATCGCCGGGCAGCCGTGCGATGGAATATTATATCAAATTGTTTAAGTACAGGAATTGTGGGGTGCGGGAATATTGGATTGTGGATGATGAGCGGAGTTTGGTGACAGTTTATGATTTTGAGCATGGCAGCGCAGCGAACTATGCATTCCAGGACCGCGTCCCTTCCGGGATTTATCCGGGGTTTTTTATCCGGCTGTCGGAGCTTCTGCCAAAGAAACCGGGGGATATTTAAAAATTTATTTGAAGTGGGGAAAAGACATGAACCATACTACAAAGAATAAATACAACACCGACATCCCAGGGGTCACGCTGCGTTTTGTACGCGAGGGTGAGGAGGCGGTAGTGCTCCATTTTATCCGGGCGATTGCGGAATACGAGAAAATGTCCGATTGTGTGGCAGCGACAGAGGAAGGGCTGCACCGCGCAATTTTTGTGCAGCATGCCTGTCAGGTGCTCCTGATTGAGCAGGAGGGGCGGGCAATTGGCTTCTGTCTATATTTCCATACATTTTCGACATTTTGCGGGAGGACGAATTTATATCTTGAGGATTTGTTTATCAACGAGGAAATGCGCGGCAGGGGGATTGGGCGCGAGGTATTCCGCGTTTTGATGGAAATTGCCCTGGAAGAAGGGTGTGAGCGTTTGGAATGGGTGTGCCTAAACTGGAATGCGCCGTCCATTGCGTTTTATAAAAAAATGGGCGCGTCGCCGCTGTCGGACTGGACAACCTGGCGGATGACGGCACAGGATATGAGGCGTTCGCTTGCCGACGGGGGGTGCCAGGACACGCCCGATGGAATTGGTGAGGGTGAGGATAGGCGTTCGCTCGCCGATGGGGGTTGCTGATTGGATAACTTGGCAGATGGGATAAGGCGCACACGTTCCGGCGGGTTTTTGCGGTTTATTTGGTCAGGTTATTAAAGAAGCCCATATGGTGTATACAACTGTTATTGTACAGGGGATTGGACGCGCTTGCGGGAAAAGGATGTACCCATGACGGTGAAAACGAAAAGCGTGCACGGTCAGGTTTTTAAAAAGAAAGGAAAAGGAATTAACATGAAAAAATATGATTTGTCCGGTGAATGGCTTCTGTGGATGGATGAGGGAAAAAAAGGGGATTTTGAGGATGGCGGGCTTTTGCACGCATTTAATGATACAATCCTGCTCCCGGCAACAACGGCTCAGGCAGGGAAGACCCTGCACGGGGAGAACATGGCGCGCGAGACTTATTTTTTGACCGAGCGCTATCCGTTTTACGGCTGTGCGTGGTACCAGCGCACGGTATACATTCAGGAGGAAGATGTCGGCAGGCCGGTCTACCTTTTTTTTGAGCGCACCCGCATGACGCGCGTCTGGGTCAACGGCACATTCATCGGGAGCAATGACAGCATCTGTGCGCCGCACCGCTACGACATCAGCGATGCCGTAAAGGGGCAGGAGCTTACAATCACGGTGTGCGTTGACAACGCGGATTACCCGACAAAGGGCGGGCATATGACCTCGCAGGACACGCAGACGAACTGGAACGGCATCCTTGGGAAAATGGAACTGCAGGTTTTTGCCCCGGTGGACATACTTTCCGCCACGACGCAGTCCGACTTGCGCACGGGGGAAATCATGGTGGCACTGGAACTGCTCAATACCTGGATGATGCCGGAGGAGCGCGAGATTTTGGTAAGCGGCGAGTATGTTTTTTTGCCGGAAGAAATCCTGCCAACCTCCGGGACGCAGACCGCACCGTTATATCTGGTTGAAAATTCGCACCGCCAGAAAATCACGGTACAGCCGGGCATCAGCCGAAAGGTGGTCGTGGTCAGGGTCGCGAACGTGATGCCGTTTAGCGAGTTTACGCCTTGTTTCGGGCAGCTCCACATCCGCTGTGTGGAGAAAGAGGACAATGTCTTAAGACCGATTTTTTCCAAGGCGCAGGAGAGTGTGCTGGAGCGGGTGGAAGAAAAACTGATGGGTGCGGACAAGGCAGGAAATGCGCCATCCGGCAGGGCAAAGGGCGCATCATCCGGACAGAGCGCCACAACCGGGGCGCTTACGGTGGACACTGTGTTTGGCTTCCGTGAATTTTCGGCGGGCAGGCACCATTTTTATATCAACGGCGTAAAAACCTTCCTGCGCGGAAAGCACGACGGCATGATCTTCCCGCTTTCGGGCGCGGCCCCGATGGACGTGGAGGGGTGGCTTAAGGTCATGCGGGTGGCAAAACGCTACGGGATCAACCATTACCGTTTCCACACCTGCTGTCCGCCGGAAGCGGCATTTTACGCGGCGGACCTGCTTGGCATCTACATGGAGCCGGAACTGCCTTTCTGGGGTACGATTGCGGCACCGGGCGAGGAAGGCTACAACAAGGAGGAGCAGGATTATCTGGTTGCGGAAGGGTTCCGCCTGATGGAGGCATACGGCAGCCACCCATCCTTCGTCATGATGTCGCTCGGCAATGAGCTCTGGGGCAGCAGGGAGCGGCTTGGGGAAATCATTGAGGGCTTCCGCGCGGTGGATACAAGGCATTTGTATACCTCAGGGTCAAATAATTTCCAATTTTATCCATCCGATATTCCGGAAGAAGATTTCTTTGTAGGTGTGCGCTTTGGCCATGACAGCCTGATCCGGGGCTCCTACGCGATGTGCGATGCGCCGCAGGGATTCGTGCAGACAGAGCGCCCGAATACCGTGCACGGCTATGATGAGTTTTTTGACGCGGAGGAGGAAGACTTGCCGGGCGGCCACCAAAAGCCGCAAGAGAAAGATGGGTTGAAAACCACGGCAGCAGAAAATACTGCTGATGCGGAAATCGAGATCCAGTACGGCACGGGCGTAAAAAAAGTGAAAACATCCTCTGCCAAAGCATTTACCACGAACAAGCCGGTTGTATCCCATGAGGTCGGCCAATACTGCACCTATCCGGATTTCAGGGAAACCAGCCATTACACCGGCGTGCTTGCCGCGCGGAATTTTGAAGTATTCCGCGAACGTTTAGCAGCGGCGGGCATGGCGGAACAGGCAGAGGAATTTTTCCGCAATTCCGGCGCGTTGGCGGCATTCTGCTATAAAATGGAGCTTGAGGCGGCGCACCGCTCGCGGATGCTTTCGGGCTACCAGTTGCTCGATCTCCAGGATTTTTCCGGGCAGGGTACGGCATTGGTCGGTGTGCTGAATGCGTTAATGGAAGAAAAAGGGATCATTTCCGGCAGGGAGTGGCGCGGCTTTTGTGCGCCGACCGTGGCGCTTGCCAGACTGCCGCAGTTTGTGTATGCACAAGGGGACAATGTAAAAGGCGCGTTTACCATTTCGCATTACGGCGCACGGGCGCTGCGTGGGGCAGTGCTGAATGTGATGGTCACAAAGGTGCGGGGAACGCAGAAGGGTGGTGCGCGGGCGGAAATTCTTCTCGATGCGGATTATCCGGTGAAGGTTCTGGAAAACGGTGTGCATGAAGCCGGGGAGTTTTCATTTACGCTTCCGGTGACAGGCAATTTTGAGGAATATTTGTTGACATTGACGTTAACCGGGCAGGATGAGGAAATGATCAACCGCAACACCTATGCCCTGTATAGTTATCCAAAAAGGGATGGGCTGGGGAAGCTTGTGCGGATGCTGCGGGAAGGAAATGCGGCAGTGCGGCTGTGCAAGGATTGCGGGGAGTATGCGGCAGCAGAAAAAGAAGAGCCATCCTGCCCATCAAGTTGCGCCACAGAAAAAACCATGTCCCTCTATGTGACAGACCGCCCTTCGGAAGCGAAAAAACTCCTTGCGGCAGGCAGCCGTGTCCTTTTCCTGCCGGAGGAAATAAAAGAAAAAGTGCAGGGAACCTTCTGCACGGATTTCTGGTGTTACCCGATGTTCCGTGCCATTTCGGAATCCGTAAACCGCCCGCTCCCGGTCGGTACGCTCGGCTTAAACATCAAGGAAAACCATGCTGCAATGCGCGGTTTTGGCAGCCATACCTTCTCGACACCGCAGTGGTATGATATTGTGACAGAAAGCGACGCGGCGGTGCTGGATGGAACTGCGCTGCACCCGGTTGTGCAGACCATTGACAATTTCGAGCGCAACCATAAGCTCGGGACGGTTTTTGAAGCAAAATGCATGGGAGGGAGCCTCCTTGTATGCACGAGCCGTCTGCAGCACATAGAAAACAGCGTGGCGGCACAAAACCTGTACCAAAGCTTGGTGGATTACGCGGCATCTGCAGAATTCGCACCAACGGAGGAACTGACAGCGGAGGATTTCGGGCGGATTTTCGGTTAGGGCGCGCTCATTCGTTTTTGGTACCGGATCATTCATAACCAGCTTCGCCCTCATATTTTGTAATCCATTCCGTATATGTAGAAAAACGTCCCGCGTCAATATCGGCAAGCAGCGTATCCATTGACCGCAGCGCGTCGCAGAGGATGTCCGCAGTGATCAGCCCGCCCTGCAGCGCATCGGCCGCCTCGCCTGCATCGAGCACATGTACCCTGCCGTCCGGGTCAACCACAACATCAATTAAAAGGTCGGTGAAAATAATTTCATCCCCATGTGAAACGGTTTGGATCATGTCACAATACCAGTGGACAAAGCGCCCATCCGGCGCGAAAACCTTGCTGACCTTGATCCCTTTGTCAATGAAATAAGCGGAGATACCGCCGCCGATATCCGCGCGGGGCTTTAACGATTTCCAACAGGTGACCAGACGGGTATCGCTCTCAAACAAAATGCGGTCATCTTTCAATGCGATGGTTTCAGATGGGACAAAACGTTTGCGGTAAATTGTTTTTTTTGCCATGACAACCTCCGTTTCGTTGGATTTATTTGTAGATGCGGCCAAGTATAATGCCTTGCGGTCATTATACCATAAGAAAATAAAGAATACAATTGATTTTTCTGTTCGAAAAACGGCGAAAAAAGGAGGGGTCACTTGGGATGGCAGAACAGGAATACTTTAAAAAAGCGCTGGGGGATTTCACCTTTGACGCGGCGGCAGGCAGCGCCATCCGCCATCTTGCAGACAGCGGCCTGACGGTAAAGCAAATTGCAAAAAACCTGACTTTCCCTGTGCCGGAAGAGAAGATCGGGAGAATTGTCTGGGAGCATTTCATAAAGACCGGGCGCATCCGCAGGGAAGAACCGGGAAATGGTGCAACAAGCGAAGAATATACCTATATAACGGAGTACGATACCTACGGCAGGAAAAGTTTCCGCCGTGTAAAACTCTCGGAGCACGGCGGGGGGAAGACCATATTCCGCAAAGTGGTATTTGATGTGAAAACTTGTGGGGGGCTTGCGGATTATCTGACAAAAAAATGCGCGGAAAACGGGGAGGAAAAGTCATATCTTTCTTGCTGTTTTGCGGAAAACAGCAAGAAAGATATGACTGGTATTGCAAAGAGGAATGACAGGGAGGGTTTAGGTTTTGCAGAGGTGTTGGGAGTCTTAGGGCAGCGGGAGAGGGATTACCTGACCGGGCTGCCTTGGGAGGACGGGACCGTTTACCACCAGCTTGACCGTAGGATGCGGGAGATCGTGGTAAGGCTGTATGAGGCGGGGAAGTACCGGGGGGAGTGCTGGTTTGTAGGGAGTGGGGAGCGGGTGGAAGTGGGATAGCATTCATGGCGGTTTTTTTATTTTTTATCTAATCTTTGTTCAAATGTTACTTTGATATTTGTGTAAACGCGATACCAATCGTCATCTCCGATGCCGCTCGCGCCGTAATAGACGTAGATGCCTGTTCCGGATTTGAGGCGGGAGAGGGATACTTCGATTGGAAAAGTGGTGGTTTCTTCCACATCCTTTTTTTCGCAGTCATGCGATTTATCTTGTAGGAGAAAATCCTCCATGGTTTTTACTTTTGCTT
>CAYMGZ010000078.1:0-6772 GCA_964390095.1 uncultured Lachnospiraceae bacterium
TCCGAGTGTCTTTGCAGGTATTCGGAAGAAGGGAAAAAGCTGTGAAAAATGTTAATATTTCAAAAAATATTGCGGATTTACGAAAGAAAAAAGGTATCACCCAAGAACAATTGGCCACTGCCCTCAATATTTCGCCGCAAGCGGTTTCGAAATGGGAGACGAATATCTCGCAGCCCGATACGCAGACATTGCCGCTTATTGCCGACTATTTCAATGTAAGTATTGATTATCTTTTTTACGGCCAAGATGTTTCATGCGGTGAAATATACGAAAAAGTCTTTCAAAAGGTATCGGCACATCCGCAGATGAGCAGAGAATCTTATGAAGACGCATTTGCTGTTTTTGGATATGCACATCATGGTATAAGCCATGGAAACTTAAAAAGCCAAAGCGGGGAAATTTCCGATGAACCCGCACATATTTCAAACGAAAACGGCTTATCTTTGCTGTCAGGGAAAGGTTATGGGGCGATTCTTACCCGTTCTTGC
Organism: uncultured Lachnospiraceae bacterium; assembly: GCA_964390095.1. Classification (GTDB taxonomy): domain Bacteria; phylum Bacillota; class Clostridia; order Lachnospirales; family Lachnospiraceae; genus RGIG4057. The sequence continues at coordinate 489 of CAYMGZ010000078.1, forward strand.
TTTGAAAGTATTAGTAAAGAAACTGCCGAATTTGCAGGAACAATCCTTCCGGTATTATCTGAAAAAGATAATTTTATCGTTTGTATGATCATCATTATGATGAGTGATATAAGTTATGGGGAATTAAAAGAAAAATCAGGATTTCATGACGAAACCTTGCGCCAGGCACTTGATCAGCTAATAAAGTCCGATCTTGTTGTCGAAAAAAAATCCAAGCATAAGTCATTGGGATACACTTATGAAATCAATAACATATATCATACCTGTTTGTGCATTATCATAGCGACAATTGAAATGCAAAGATACTCACTCAATAGCATTTTGTGCTGCATGGGATATGGTGATTACCCGGTCAATATATAGTTTGATCATTTTGATCCCTACTGTTTCACATTTCCGAATACGCGCTTTTCTAAAAATTTTATAAATCTGCTTGCAAATTGTAGGGAGCAGAAGTATAATAGCAGGCAGAGTTGAATGAGGGGAACGGGCTATGGATGGAAATTTTCCCATCCGCAGTCCGTTTTCGTGCGTGCTGTAAGGTTTTTGAAAAGATGGTTTTGTTAGGAAACTTGCGGCTTTTTATCACGTTTTTATAAGAAAAGCTATTGTGGAATGGAGGCATATGCAATGACAAAGATTGATATTATTTCGGGTTTTTTGGGCGCGGGCAAGACGACTTTGATCAAGAAGCTGCTTGCGGAAGCATTTTCCGGGGAAAAAGTGGTGTTGATCGAGAACGAGTTTGGTGAGATCGGCATTGATGGCGGTTTTTTGAAGGATGCCGGGGTGCAGATTACGGAGATGAATTCCGGATGTATCTGCTGCTCGCTTGTCGGGGATTTTGGCAGGGCACTGGCGGAAGTGCTGGAAAAATTTGCGCCGGACCGCATTGTCATTGAACCGTCCGGGGTCGGGAAGCTCTCGGATGTCATCAAGGCGGTCGAAGGTGTCAAGAGTTCGGTGGAAGTCAAACTGAACAGTTTTACGGCGGTGGTTGACGCGAAAAAGAGTAAAATGTATATGAAGAATTTCGGCGAGTTTTTCAACAACCAGGTGGAATACGCCGGGACGATTATTTTGAGCCGCACGCAGGATATGAAGCAGGAGAAGCTGGAGGAATGCGTAAAGCAACTGCGCGAGCACAATGCGGCTGCCACGATTATCACAACGCCTTGGGAGGAGATTAAGGGCGAGCAGATATTGGCGGCGATGGAGAAAAACAATACGCTTGAGAAGGCGCTGATGGAAGAACATGAGCACCATCACCATCACGATGGGGAAGGGCACGAGTGCTGCCACCACCATGACCACGACGGGGAAGGGCATCATCACCACGACGGGGAAGAACATGAGTGCTGCCACCACCACGACCATGACGGGGAAGAGCACGAATGCCACCACCATGATCATGATGGGGAAGGGCACGAATGCTGCCACCACCATGACCACGACCATGACGGGCATCACCACCACCATGCGGATGAAGTATTCGCAAGCTGGGGTGTGGAGACACCGCACAAGTTTACGCGCGAAGAGCTTGAACGGGCTCTTGCAGAGCTTTCGGAGGGAGACCGCCACGGCATGATCCTGCGCGCAAAGGGAATTGTGCCTGCGGTGACTGGGGAGTGGCTGCATTTTGACTTAACACCGGGCGAGTACGAGATCCGTGAGGGCGCTGCCGATGTGACCGGGCGCATCTGCGTGATCGGGAGCAAGTTAAAGGAAGAGGAAATCGCAGCATTGTTTTTAGCATAGGGGATTGTGAGGGATTATGGAAGTACCAGTATATATTGTCAATGGTTTCCTTGAGAGCGGGAAAACCTCCTTTATCCAAGAAACGTTAAAGGACCCGGATTTTTCCGGCAAGGAAAAAACGCTTGTCATCGCCTGCGAGGAGGGCGAGGAGGAGTATGACGAGAAGGCGCTTGCCGCCTGCCGTGCCGAACTTGTCACGGTGGAAGAAAAAGAGGAATTTACCACGGAATACCTTAGGATGCTTGCTGCCCATCACCGCCCGCAGCGCGTGATGATCGAACTCAACGGCATGTGGAACGTCGAGGAATTCATGGAGCAGGAACTGCCCGGAAATTGGGTGTTGGTGCAGGTGATCACCCTGATTGACGCTTCGACTTACCAGAATTACTTGAACAACATGAAGTCTATTATGTTGGGGCAGTTTAAGCTTTCCGACACGATTATTTTCAACCGCTGCAATGCCGATACGGATAAGCTCGCACTGCGCCGCAGTGTCAAGGTTGTAAACCGAAAGGGGCAGATCATCTATGAGTCGGCGGACGGCGTGACGGATGATGCGGGGGAAGAAGTATTGCCGTTTGACATTGATGCACCTTTAATTGATATCTGTGACGATGATTATGGATTGTGGTATATGGATGCGATGGACAACCCGAAAAAGTATAACGGCAAGAAGGTGCGCTTCCGGGCGATGGTATACCGCGCGGAAAAGCTGCCGAAGCGCAGTTTTGTGCCGGGGCGTTTTGCGATGACCTGCTGTGTGGATGATGTGGCGTTTATCGGATTTTTGTGCAAGGTGGGGGAAAATGTCGGGCCGGTTCCGTTTGAGGAACTGAAAAACCGCAGTTATGTTTATGTGACTGCCGATATCCGCGTGGAATTTTATAAGGAATACCGGGGCAAAGGACCTGTTCTTTACGCAACGGAAATTGAGACGGCACCGGAACCGGAGGATAAGCTTGTATATTTTAATTAACGGAATGAAAATTAAAATCCCTTCTTGACGAGCGTTCCGATTTCCCTTATAATGGATTGGATATATTGTGCTGTCGGCAAGCCGTGTCCGCATCAATAAATCATGGGGCTGTGGCAAAGGGGCTCTATGTGTTGCGGCGGATTCCGCGAAATTCGGAAAGAGTGTGTGCGTATGTTAAAGAGCATGACCGGCTTTGGCCGGTGTGAAATCTCAAATGAGGAAAGAAAAATTACTGTGGAGATGCGGGCGGTCAACCACCGCTATTGCGAGTTATCCGTCAAGCTTCCCAAAAAGCTGAATTTTTATGAGGCCGGCATCCGGAATCTGCTAAAGCAGTACATCAGCCGCGGGAAGGTGGATGTTTTTGTCACCTATGAGGATTATACGGAGGGGAAGGCATGCGTCCGGTATAATTCGGAGCTTGCAAAAGAATATCTGGAACGGCTAAAGCAGATGCAAACGGAGCTTGGGCTTGATAATGATGTCAGTGTCTCAATGCTTGCGCGGCTGCCGGAGGTGCTGGTCATCGAGGATCAGTCGGCGGATGAAAACGAGCTTTGGCAGACATTGGAGGCAGCGGTAAAGGCAGCGGCAGAGCAGCTTGTCGAAACGCGCGCCGCAGAAGGGGAGCATTTGCGCCAGGATCTTCTGGGGAAACTTGACGGGATGCTTGCCTGCGTAAATTTTATTGAGGGGCGCTCCCCGCAGATCGTAGCGGAATACCGCAGGAAACTGACCGAAAAGGTAAATGAATTGCTTGGCGGTACAAAGGTGGAGGAAAGTGTACTCGCGACGGAGATCACGGTTTTTGCGGACCGGATTTGTGTGGATGAGGAAACGGTGCGTCTTATGGCACATATTAATAGCATGAAGGTGGCGCTTGACGCGGGCGCGAATATCGGCAGGAAGCTTGATTTCATCGCGCAGGAGATGAACCGGGAGGCGAATACGATCCTCTCAAAATCAAGTGATCTGGCAGTGACGGAGCTGGCGATCAATTTAAAGACCGAGATTGAAAAGATAAGGGAACAGATCCAGAATATTGAATAGGAGATAACTCCATGAGCAGGATGATCAATATCGGGTACGGGAACGTGGTAAATGAGGATAAGATCCTTGCCGTGGTGCGTCCCGAGGCGGCACCAATCAAACGCATGGTGGCAGTTGCAAAAGACCATGAAACCTATGTGGACGCGACATGTGGGAGAAAATGTAAATCCGTTATCGTATCAGAGGAAGGCCGCATCGTTTTGTCCGCCTTGCAGCACGAGACCATCGCCAGCCGTGTCAACGGGAAACTCCCATCCGAAAAAGAAGAACCAAATGATTTCTAGGGGTAAGGACAGATGCTGAACTTATATAAGAAAGGAGCAATGATTTATGTTACATCCATCTTATACATATTTAAGGCCGGTTGTAAACAAGGATGTGGAACAGGGCGAGGAACCGGTAGTCAACAGCCGCTATTCAATCGTTTTAGCGACCGCAAAACGTGCAAGGCAACTGATTGACGGGGCGGAGCCGCTAGTGAAACCGACCTGCAACAAGCCGCTTTCCACAGCGGTTGATGAACTTTACGAGGCGAAAGTCAAAATCATTTCCGAAGATAAAGAAGACTAGGTGCCAGAAAGGGACGGTTTTTTACCGCCCTTTTTTCTGCGCAGAGGGGGAGGTACTATGCGGTTGTGCAGTATTGCCAGCGGAAGCAGCGGGAACTGTATCTATATTGGTGAAAAAAATACACATGTGCTTGTGGATATGGGGATTAGCGCGAAACGCATCGAGGAGGGGCTTGCCGGGATTTCGGTGCCGCCGGATGCCGTTTCCGCTATTTTCATCACCCATGAACATACCGACCATGTACAAGGGCTGTGGGCATTTGAAAAAAAATACAAAATTCCGGTCTACACGACAAAACATACATTAGATGCTTATATTAATTCAAAAAAAGACCCGTCACTTTTGGAAGAACGGATCCATGATGTTACATACGACCAGGAGATATCCATCGGGGACCTGGCCGTGTGCCCATTCCGGATTTCCCATGATGCGGTCAGCCCCGTCAGTTATACATTCCGGGGGGAACAGGGGAAAATCGGGATGGCAACCGACCTTGGGTATTATGATGCATATACTTTGGGGGTGTTGAAGGACTGCGGGATTTTGTACCTTGAATCGAACCATGATGAAAATATGCTGCTGGTCGGGAAATACCCGTATGCGCTAAAACAGCGCATCCTTGGGTCTTCGGGGCATCTTTCCAACGATGCGGCGGCGGAGCTTGCGGGCAGGCTGCTGCATCGTGGGCTGAAATATATTGTGCTGGGGCACTTAAGCCGGGAAAATAATTATCCGGAGCTGGCATATGAAACGATGCACCAGAAAATACTAAGTATGTGGGATGGTCCGGCACAGCCGCCGAAAATCGTGGTGGCGAACCGGGAAAAACCGTCGGAAATGCTGTGTTTGGATGTGTGACGGGAAAATTGTTGATGTGCGGGAAAGGACGCAGGAGGGAGGTTGCAGGATGAATAAAACAATCATTACGGTGGTGGGGCAGGACCAGGTTGGTATCATTGCCAAGGTATGTACATATCTGGCTGATAACAAAGTGAATATCTTGGACATCTCACAGACGATTGTCTCCGGATATTTTAATATGATGATGATCGTTGACATGAACGGCGCGGCAAAGGAATTTGCGGTGGTCAGTGAGGAACTGGAGGAGCTTGGGCGCAGGATCGGTGTGATCATCAAGGCACAGCGGGAAGATATTTTTGACATGATGCACCGGATTTAGGCAGGTACAGGGAAAGGGCATGGTAATGGTATGATAAATTTTACCGAGGTTATGGAAACCAATGCGATGATCGAGAAGGAAAATTTGGATGTGCGCACGATCACGCTCGGCATCAGCCTCCTGGATTGTATGGATGGCTCGCTTTCCGGGCTGAACCAAAAGATTTACGATAAAATCACGATAACGGCGGCAAAGCTTGTGGAAACCGGGCAGGAGATTGAGAAGGAATTCGGGATCCCCGTTGTGAACAAACGTATCTCCGTGACACCAATCGCACTTGTGGGCGCTGCGGCATGTAAAAGTGCCGGGGATTTTGTGGAGGTTGCAAAGACACTCGATGCAGCGGCAAAGACCGTCGGCGTAAATTTCATCGGTGGCTACAGTGCGCTTGTCGGCAAGGGGATGACGCAGGCGGACCGTTTCCTGATGGAGTCGGTCCCGCAGGCACTTAGCCAGACGGAGCGTGTCTGCAGCTCGGTCAATGTCGGTTCGAGCAAGACGGGCATCAACATGGATGCCGTCCGGATTATGGGAAAAATTGTAAAACAGACGGCGGAATGTACAAGGGAACAGGACTCTTTGGGCTGCGCGAAGCTCGTGATCTTCTGCAACGCGCCGGATGACAATCCATTTATGGCCGGTGCGTTCCACGGGGTAACGGAGGCGGACGCGATCATCAATGTGGGGGTCAGCGGGCCGGGTGTTGTGAAAAAGGCACTTGAGGCAGCGCGCGGCAAAGATTTCGAGACA
>CAYMGZ010000078.1:6782-9552 GCA_964390095.1 uncultured Lachnospiraceae bacterium
GAGACACTTTGCGAGACAATCAAGAAAACCGCGTTTAAGATTACGCGCGTCGGGCAGCTTGTTGCAAAGGAAGCGTCGAAGCGTTTGGACATACCGTTTGGCATTGTGGATCTGTCGCTTGCCCCAACGCCCGCCGTCGGGGATAGCGTGGCGGAGATTTTACAGGAGATCGGGGTGGAATATCCGGGGGCACCGGGTACGACGGCGGCACTCGCGCTTTTAAATGACCAGGTCAAAAAGGGCGGCGTGATGGCATCTTCCTATGTCGGCGGCCTAAGCGGCGCGTTCATCCCGGTCAGTGAGGACCAGGGCATGATCGACGCGGTGCAGGCAGGCTGTTTAACACTGGAAAAACTTGAGGCCATGACCTGTGTCTGCTCGGTCGGGCTTGATATGATTGCGATTCCGGGCGATGTTGCCGATGCGACAATCTCCGGCATCATCGCGGACGAGATGGCAATCGGCATGGTCAACCAGAAAACGACGGCTGTGCGCGTGATCCCGGTCATCGGCAAGGGGGTCGGGGATATCGTGGAGTTTGGCGGGCTTTTGGGCTACGCGCCTATCATGCCGGTCAATTCCTTTTCCTGCGAAGCTTTTATCCGCCGGGGCGGCCGGATCCCTGCGCCGATCCATTCATTTAAAAATTAAGCATCTGGAGGGGTGATGATGGGCGATATCGAGGTAATGCTGCAAAAAGAAGATTATAAAAATGTGCTCCGCTATTTCACGGAGCTTTCCCGCATCCCGAGGGGGTCGGGGTTTAACGGCAGGATCAGTGATTATCTGGTCTCGTTCGCAAAGGAACACGGGTTAAGATATGTTCAGGACGAATTGAAAAATATAATCATCTACAAACCGGCAAGCGCAGGGTATGAGGAACATACCGGCGTGATCATCCAGGGGCACATGGACATGGTCTGCGTGGCGGCAGAGGGCGTTACGCACGACTTTCGGGAGGAGCCGCTTGACCTTTTTGTGGAAGGCGGCATGCTTGGCGCAAGGGGGACCACGCTTGGCGGGGATGACGGCATTGCGATGGCTTACGGCATGGCGCTGCTCGCGGATGATACGGTCTTGCACCCGGCGCTTGAAGTGGTGGTCACGACGGATGAGGAAACAGGGATGTATGGTGCAAAAGCTCTTGATGCATCGCTTCTTTCCGGCCGTTTTATGATCAATGTGGATTCGGAGGATGAGGGTGTTGTGCTTGTGTCCTGCGCGGGCGGCCTGCGCGTGACCGGAACGCTCCCGCTTGAGCGGACGAAAGTGGGCGGGCAGGTTCTTTCCCTTTCGCTCTCCGGGCTTTTGGGCGGGCATTCCGGCGCGGAAATCCACAAGAACCGCACAAATGCCGTGTACCTCATGGCAAGGCTGCTTTTTGACCTAAAAACCGCGATGGCAAAAGAAAAAAAGGATTTCATGCTGCTTTCCTTTTCAGGCGGTGAGAAGGACAATGCGATTCCCTGTGCTGCAAGGGCAGAAATTGTTGTGGCAGAGGGAATGTCCGGCATGGTGCAGGAAAAAATTTCTGGTTTATTTGCGGCCTACCGGCAGGAGCTCTCAGGCCGGGAACCGGGGATGGACTTAACGGTCAAATTACCGGAAATGCCGGGGAAGGACGGCGTTATGGCACTACATCCGGCGGACACGGAACGGCTTTTGTTTTTGCTTTTGCAGGCACCGGACGGTGTGCAGAAAATGAGCGCCGAGATTGCGGGGCTTGTGGAAAGTTCGTTGAACCTTGGTATTTTTTCGGTGGGGGAGCATGAGGCAAGGTTCCATTTTTCCGTGCGGAGTTCCGTCGGGAGTTACAAATATTTCCTGAGCGACAAGCTGGGGTTCCTTTTTGATTTTATCGGGGGCGGCTGTGTGGCGGATTCCGAGTACCCGGCTTGGGAATACCGGAAAAACTCCGTGCTGCGCGAAAAATTTGTCGAAGTTTTTCAACAATGTTACGGGAGGGAACCAAAGGTTACGGCAATCCATGCGGGGTTGGAATGCGGCCTTTTCTGTGAGAAAATCCCAGATATGGACATTATTTCCATCGGGCCGGATATGAAGGATATCCACACACCGAAGGAGAGGCTTTCCATCCCTTCCAGCATCCGCGTATACCGCTTCCTTGAGACACTGCTTGCAGCCTTGTAATAAAAAATTAATAAAAAAATATTTTACTTCGAGTGCGGTTTGTGGTATCATCATAGCGAGTAGATTGTGTGTCGTTTTTTGGCCGTAGGGCGTAAAACGCGGCGGATTGTGAGGAAAATATGCAGGAAGAGGAAAAGAAGAGGGGCGCGCTTGAAGAAAGAGGGGAAGAAAACGGTTTTAGAACCTGGGATTCGGAACAGGACAACGAAAAAGAAGATGATTTCGGCGATTTCCGGGTGGATACCGGCGGGATCTTTGAGGAAGATGAGGAGGAAGAGGAACTGTTTGCTTCCCTGAACGAATCGCTGATGCGTCAGGTGGCAGAAGAATTGGATGGCGGGGGGGAAACAGAAGGTGGCGGGGAGACGGCACCGGAAAAAAAGAAAATGGGAAAGTTAAAAAAAGCCTTGTTGGTGGTTGGGTGTATTTTTTTGGTCTTTGTGCTCGGTGCTGCCTTTTTGGTTGGCACAAAGCCAGGACAGAGCCTTATGATCAAATTTGCGGCAAGATTTGCGTCAAGCTATGTGAACCACGGTGAGATTGGATATAACCTGCGGATGGGGGTGCTTCCGCTGTCCCCGAACGTAAAAAAACCAAAACCAGGACCAGGGGATGGTAT
>CAYMGZ010000079.1:0-9530 GCA_964390095.1 uncultured Lachnospiraceae bacterium
AACCAAGTAAGGGGAAGTACACTACCCGCCGCGCAGCCCTTGCGCCGTTGTGGCAGTATACTTCCCCTCTATGGTTCTTTTATTCTTTTGCCGTGATCTGCCCCTGCGCCTTTAACAGCTCCGCGATCAGCACCGCTCCGCCTGCCGCGCCGCGTTTGGTGTTGTGGGAAAGCCCCACGAATTTGTAGTCATAGACCGTATCCTCGCGCAAACGCCCCGCAAAGACACCCATGCCCTTTTCCGAATCACGGTCAAGCTTTGCCTGTGGGCGGTCGTTCTCCTCAAAATAGGTGATGAACTGCTCCGGCGCACTCGGAAGTTTGAGTTCCTGCGGAAGTCCCGCAAATTCCTTCCATGCCTTTAAAATCTGTTCCTTCGTCGGCTTCTTCTCAAATTTCACAAACACTGCCGCCGTATGCCCGTCGGATACCGGGACGCGCAGACACTGGCAGGTAATGACCGGGAGCGTGGCCTTCTCGATTTTCCCGTCCACAACCTTGCCCATAATGCGCAGCGGCTCCTGCTCGCTCTTTTCCTCCTCGCCGCCGATGTACGGGATCACATTGTCCAACATTTCCGGCCAGTCCTTAAAGGTCTTGCCTGCACCCGAAATTGCCTGATAGGTCGTTGCAACTACTTCCTTCGGCCCGAATTCCTTTAATGCCATGAGCATCGGCGTGTAGCTCTGGATCGAGCAGTTTGGCTTTACCACGATAAAACCGCGTGTGGTACCAAGGCGCTTCTTCTGCGTTTCAAGTAACGCCAGATGCTCCGGGTTTAATTCCGGCACCACCATCGGCACATCCTCTGTCCAGCGGTGCGCGCTGTTGTTGGATACCACCGGTGTCTCGGTCTTTGCGTAGGCTTCCTCGATCGCCTTGATCTCCTCCTTGGTCATGTCCACCGCACTGAATACAAAATCAACCGTTGCGGCAACTTCCTCCACATCGGATACATTTTTAACTATCATTTTTTTTACTGCCTCCGGCATCGGGCTTGTCATTTTCCAGCGGTCACCCACCGCCTCCTCATAAGTCCTGCCTGCGCTTCTCGCGCTTGCCGCCACGGTCACGACCTCAAACCACGGGTGGTTTTCCAACAGCGAGATAAACCGCTGCCCTACCATCCCGGTTGCACCTAAAATACCAACTCTTAATTTACCCATCTGATTTCCCTCTCCTTCTGCGGAATGTTTTTCCTCCACGGACATTTGTTTTTGTCTGAAAATATTATACGGGATTCGCGGAAAAAATCAACTGTTTTCGGGATTTTTATAAATTTTTGTGCAAGATGACGAAGACCGGGCAGGCATGTGACACCTGTTCACGGAATTTGCACAAATATAAACGGAGGGGAAACCGCGCCTGCCTGCCAGCCCCGGCAGGGGAACCCGCCGTTTCCCAACAAATGCAAGCTGGCAGAAAGCCGCACCTGCCAGCTTGCACACACCTTGCGTCACGAAATCCCGCGCAGCAATTCTTCCAGGTCCCCCATCGTCTCAATCGCATTCACCGCCCGGCGCAATTTCGCGGAATGCGGGCAGCCCGCCGTATACCACGCGACATGCTTGCGCATCTCACGGATTGCAGTAAACTCGCCCTTCTGTATGATTTCGGCCCGCGCGTGGCGCAGGATCATTTCCTTTCTTGCGCACACATTAGGGCAGGGCGGGATTTTTCCCGTGGCAAGGTATTCTTTTGCCTGCGCAAAAAACCATGGGTTGCCCTGCGTGGCACGCGCCACCATCACGGCATCGCAGCCGGTTTCCCCCATCATCCGCGCGACATCCTGCGGTGTTTTCACATCCCCGTTGCCAATGACCGGGACGGAAACGGCTTCCTTTACCCGGCGGATGATTTCCCAGTCCGCCGCACCGCCATAATACTGCTCGCGCGTCCTGCCATGCACCGCGATTGCTGCCGCACCACCCTCCTGCGCGGCGCGCGCCACCTCCACGGCATTGATGTGCGCCCCGTCAAACCCTGCCCGGATCTTGACCGTGACCGGCTTTTTTATGGCGCGGGAAATGGCGGAGACAATCTGTGTGACGCGCGCCGGATTTTTCATCAGTGCCGAACCCTCGCCATTATTTACCACCTTTGGCACCGGGCAGCCCATATTGACATCCAAAATGTCAAAAGGGCGTTCCTCGATGCGTTTTGCCATTTCCGCCATGATTTGCGGATCCTCGCCGAAAAACTGCAACGCCACCGGGCGTTCTGCCTCCTGTGTCAATAGCAGGGCTTCCGTATTTTTATTGTTGTAGAGAAGCCCTTTTGCACTGACCATTTCCGTGTAAATCAGGTCTGCCCCCTGCTCTTTGCACAAAAGACGGAACGGCAGGTCCGTCACGCCCGCCATCGGTCCTAACACCAAAGGTCCCGCAACCGGGACATTCCCGATGAAAAAACCGGTTTCCTGCCCTGTTTTCATTTTCCCCATCCCTAAAACCTGCTTTTCTGTTTCCACTGCCATCCGCCCCGTTCCCCCCGATTTCCCCCCGCTTTATTTTTTTGGTATTACACTTCCCGTCTTGCGGTTTTCCGTTTTTTTACATTAGTTGTTCCAACCAGAGCGCGGCGCTCGCATCGCTTGGCATGCGCAGGTCCCCGCGCGGCGATACCGCGACCGAGCCGACCTTCGGGCCGTCCGGCAGGCACGAACGCTTGAATTGCTGCGCGAAAAACCTCCGGTAAAATGTGCGCAGCCATTTCAGGATGGTTTCCGGGTCATATTCCCCTGCAAAAGCATGCACTGCCATGCGGTAAATCTTGCGCGGCGCAAACCCGAACCGCAGGATATGGTACAAAAAGAAATCGTGCAGCTCATAAGGCCCTACAAGATCTTCCGTCTTCTGCGCAATCTTTCCATCCTTTGGCGGGAGCAGTTCCGGGCTGACCGGGGTGTCCAAAATGTCGTTTAACACGGCAGACAGCGTTCCAGCCCCTGCCGTATCCGCAAAATATGCGACCAGATAGCGCACCAGGGTCTTTGGTACCGAGGCGTTGACCCCGTACATTGACATATGGTCGCCGTTGTAAGTTGCCCAGCCAAGTGCCAATTCCGACAGATCACCCGTCCCGACCACAAGCGCGTTATACTGATTCGCCATGTCCATCAGAATCTGTGTGCGCTCCCTCGCCTGCGCATTCTCGTAAGTGACATCCTGCTGCCCTTCCAAATGCCCGATATCGCGCAGGTGCAGGCGCACGGCTTCCTCGATCCTCACTTCGTAAAGCGTTGCGCCAAGTGCCTTTACCAGCGTGCAGGCGTTTTTGTAGGTGCGTCCGGTCGTGCCAAAGCACGGCATCGTGACGGCGAGGATGCCCGCCGGGTCAAGCCCCGCAAGCGCAAAGGCGCGGCAGGTGACAAGGAGTGCCAGGGTGGAATCAAGACCCCCTGAAATGCCGAGCACCGCATGGGTCATTTGGGTATGGGCAAGGCGCTTTTTCAAGCCCATCGCCTGAATCTGAATGATTTCTTGGCAGCGCGCGGCGCGCGCCCTTTCGTCCGACGGGACAAACGGGGCTTTGTCAAACCGACGGGTGAGGGGGATTTCGGGCAGGAATGCGGATTTTCCAGAAGGACATCCCTCCCCTGGCTTGGACAGACTCCCAGCGCCCCTTCCTAACGGCACATTTCCTGCATCCGGCGCGGACGTACCCTCCTTCCTCCCTTCCCTTCCCCACCCGGGAAAAACAGGGGTGGCAAGCGACGGCAGCGAAAAAGGAACCGTCTCAAACCCTGTGGCATCCACATGGTACGTTGTCATCCTGCGGCGTTCCCCCGCAAGCTTTTCAAGGTCAACCTCCGCCGTGGCCGCCCCGTTTTCAAAACGCGCACTCTCCGCGAGGATCCCCCCGTTCTCCGCAATCAGGTTGTGCGCCGCAAACACAAGGTCGGTTGTCGATTCGCCCTCCCCCGCGTCCGCGTACACATACGCCGTGACCGTGCGCGCCGATTGGCTGGCAACCAGCTGCCTGCGGTATTCTGCCTTGCCCGTTGTCTCATCGCTCGCGGACGGGTTGGCGACCAGAAGTGCCCCTGCTAAGGCAAGCGCCCCGGACGGCGGGTCCGCAACCCAAAGATCCTCACAGATCTCCACGCCAAATACAAAATTTTCCATATTTTTACAGGAAAACAGTAGCTTTGTGCCAAAAAACACCTTTTCACCAAAAAGGCAAATCTGCTCTGTCTGCCCACCCCCGGCAACAAAATGCCTCGCTTCGTAAAATTCAGAATAATTCGGCAGGTGGGTTTTCGGCACAAGCCCTAAAACCTTGCCATCCTGCACCACCGCCGCCACATTGTAAAGTTTATTCCCTTTTAAAAACGGGAGCGTAAAGATAACCGCCACATCCATGCCGCGCGTTGCTTCCCGCACGCGGTACAGACCGAAAAGTGCCGCATCCGTCAGGATGTTCTGTAAAAACAGGTCTCCGCAGGTATAGCCCGTCATGCAAAGTTCCGGCAGCACCAAGAGCTTTACACCCGCACCCTCTGCGCCCCGCACCGCCCGGATTATGTTTTCGGTGTTAAAATCACAGTCCGCCACCCGGATATCCGGCGTTGCCGCCATGACCTTCAAAAATCCATCCCTCATAAAAAAGCCTCCTTCCACAATGACAGTTCCTAAAATTTCCGAAAATTATTTAAATCCGTCGCAATGATCTTAAAGCCCTGGATCAGCCGGTCAAACATCCCCAGCCGATAGAATGAAATCAGCACCATGCCGACCGGGATTCCTAAGATCATGCCGACCACGCCGGAAAACTGATAGCCGACAAACATAAAAAACAATGCGGCAAACGGGCTGACCCCGATGCTGTCGCCAACCATTTTCGGCTGCAGCAGCTGCTTTACAAGCAAGCAGCCGACATACAGAAGCGCCAATACGATTGCCCGCTTGTAATTGCCGTTCACGATGTCCACCACAATCCAAGGTCCTAAGACGGTACCGGTCCCAAACACGGGCAAAAGATCAAGGAAGGCAATCAAAAGTGCCAGCAGGAACGAATAATTGACCCGTAAGATTTCAAATACGACAAAGAGGATCAACGTGATAATCCACATGATCTTAAACTGCGCCTTGAAATATCCGCCGACCGCATTGCGGAAATTGTCCGTAACCAGATGCCATGTGTTTTTGACGGATTCCGGCACAATGCGCGAGAGCGAGAGGGTCAGCTTATCCTGCTCCGCGATGATAAAGTAGGAAGCCAAGACCGTGATGATGAACTGCAAAAAGAAATTCGCGATGTTCTTCACATATCCGCCCGCGTCCGAAAGCGTCGGGAAATTGATGGAACTGACAAAGTCCGTGATATATTCTGTCACCGTGGCATTCAGGTCGCCAAAAGTTTTCTGGATGCCCTCCGGCAGTTTCGCTGTCACCCCGGAAAGCTCCGTGGAAAGCGTGTCAAAAAATTCCGTTACGGCCCGGGCAATGTTCGGTATGTCCTGGACCAGGGAAATGGCTTCATGCACAATCAGCGTGACCAACAAATAAAGCAGCCCGACCACTGCGGCAAGCACCAGGACAATGATGATTGCCGAACCATGTTTGCGCACGATCTTAATCTTTTTTTCCATAAATTTCACGACCGGGTTCGCAATCAGCGAAATGATCAGCCCGATCACGAACGGCAGGAAAAAGCGGAGCATTTTAGGCAGGACAAAAATAACTAAAAGCACCAACCCGACCGTCAGGACCAGGTTTGTAAGAATTTGTAAGTAGACTCTTGATTTTTTCATAAAACACCTCCCACTGGATTTTTCTAATTTTCCGGTTCTGTTTTTATTTGCCCGCATTTTCTTTTGTCATCCCAATCCGGCACACCTGTGAAAGCGCCACGCTTCCCGCCGCTGCATTTTCATTCTTTTACAAGCGGCCGCGCAAACAGTGTCACAAAAAACAACAATGCCGCAACCACGACAATCATCGGGCCTGCCGCCATATCAAGGTAATAGGATAAAACTAACCCAAGGATGCCGGAAAAAGACGAAAACAGGATGGAAAACAAATGGTATTCCCTCATGTTTGCCGCCAGGTTGCGCGATGCCGCCGCCGGAAGGATCAACAGTGCGTTGATGATCAAAATGCCCACCCATTTGATGGAGAGCATGACAATCACCGCAATCAGGACAACAAAGATATTGTCAACCAGAGCCACCGGGATGCGCTTGCTTTTCGCAAGGCTTGTGCTTAAGCTGACCGCGTGCAGTTTATTAAAGGCAAAACACCAAAAAACGAGCGTTGCCATAAAGATCAGCAAAAGCCGGAAGATTTCCGCCGGGGTGATGCTTAAGATATCCCCGACAAGCAGCGCCGAATATTTGGAAAAACTTCCCCCGCGCGATAAAATGACAAGCCCTAACGCCGTGGAAAGCGAGGAGAACACGGAGATCACCGTATCGTTCGCCGCGATGCCCGAATGCCTTATTTTGTTGAGCAACAGCGCAAAGACAACCGCAAAAATAACCATCGACAGGCTGGCATCCTTAACGCCGAACAGGATGCCCACCGCCATGCCCGTAAGCGCCGAATGCCCGAGGGCATCCGAGAAAAATGCCATCCGGTTGTTGACAATCATCGTCCCCAATATCCCAAAAAGCGGGGTGATGATCAACACCGCCAACAGCGCGTTTTTCATAAAATCATATTGGATATAGTCAAACGGAAGGATGGCTTCCATCCACTGGTATATTGTATGCATATGCTTTTTCCTTTCCCCCGGATTCCAAAATGCCCCGCGCCTAGCCAAAGACCTTGTGGAATTCCTCACTGGCAAATACCTGTGCCGGGCTTCCCTCGCACAGCACGGTGCGGTCCAGCAAGATCACACGGTCGGCGTATTTTTCGACATAGTCAAGGTCATGGCTGACCAAAATCATGGCAAGGTCACATTGCTTCTTTAACGCGTTGATGTTCCCGTAAAAAAGTTCCATGCCGTTGCGGTCGATGCCGGATACCGGCTCATCAAGCAGCAAAAGGTTTGGCACGGGGTCACAGGCCACCGAGAGCAGCACGCGCTGCAGTTCCCCGCCGGAAAGGTCGCCAAGCTGCTTGTCGAGAAGCCCCTGCGCCTCAAACATGGACAGGGACTGGCGGATGCGTTCCCTCAACGCCTTCGTCCTGCGCAGGAATACCGGGACGTTGCTGATGTAGCTGGCAAACATATCATAAACGCTGGTCGGCGTGTTTTTTTCAAAATTCAGATATTGCGGCACGTAGCCAATCCGCAGGTCCTGGATGCTCTTGTCGCGCATGTCGCGGAATTCGATCGTGCCGGTATGGCGGATTTCCCCAAGGATTGCCTTGATGAGCGTGGATTTGCCCGCGCCGTTGCGCCCGATGATGACGGTCAGCTTGCCGCAGTGGATATGGAGGTTGACATGCTCGATGATCACCTCCCGCCCGACGGATACACCAATGTCGTTCATTTTGATGCAGTGGAGGCCGCAGGGGGGCTTTAGGATACGGTATTTGCGTTTTAGTGCTTCATTGTCCATAACTTTGTGCTCCTATTTTAAGTTCCGCAGAATTCCTCCCAGAACAATCCTTCCGGCACGGTGCGGGATTCTGCTGTTTTTTTAGTTCCGCAGAATCCCTCCCATGATTTCCAAATTCTCCCTCATGGTGGTGAGGTAAGTGTCGAGCGCGGCCCCGCCATAGGTCAGTGGGTCCAGATAGAGGACGGTGCAGCCTGCTTCCCCCGCAACTTGCTCCGCAATGCCGTCCGTTCCCCGCTCCGCGAGGAGGTAGCGGACACCGTGGAGGCGGATTTCGTCGGTGAGTGCCGCAATCTCCCCGGCCGAAAGTGCGCTGTCCGCGTCAAGGTCAATCCCGTGTACGACCTCCATGCCAAGGCTGTCACAAAGGTACACGAATGCATCATGGAACGTGACGACCGGAACCCCTTCCAACCCCTCCCGCAAAACACTGCATTCCTCTGCAATCGCCGCAAGCTTTTCACCGTAGGAAGTTTTATTTTCCAAAATGACCGCCGCCTGTTCCGGGAATGCGGCACACAGACCATCCGCGATGGTATCCACCTGCAAGAGATAGCGGTTTATGTCCATCCATACATGGCCGTTTTGGTCAGATTCTTCCAAGGATTCTTCGTCAGGGGAATGCACGGCTTCCTCCCCATCCGGGTATTTTGCATCTGCATCCCCCTCCCCGCCGTGGTCATGGTCATGCCCGTTCCCTGCAAGCAGCTCCATCCCTTCACAGGAATCAAGGAGGACAAGCCTGTCCAATTTCCTTGCCGCCTGTTCCACAAAAAGCTCCATCCCACCGCCATTGATTACGAGCAGGTCCGCTGTCTCCAACAACAGCATGTCCTTCGTTGTCAGCTGGTAATCATGCAGGCAGCCCTTATGGTTTTCGGTCAGGTTGGCCACCCGCACGCCCTCCATCCCCTCTGTCAGGTTCCGTGTGATCAAAAAAACCGGGAAAAACGAAGTAAGGATGGTTTTTTCCCCGCCCCCCTGAACGGGGGTTTTCCGGCCAAATGCCGCAATGAAACCATAACTGATCAGCGAGAACGCAAACATTGTAATAAATATGATGCATAACTTCCGTTTTAACATAATGCCTCTTTTCTGTACAACGCCGCCACGGACGGTTCTTTCCCTAACTTGCCCCACACGGCATCATCCCGGGCGGCTGCCCACGCGGGCACGACCTCGAACCATTGGTTCCCCGGCTTCTCCCGCACATAACCGCGGGCCAAACCATGCACATTTCTTACCTGCCAAGGAAAAATGCGGGAACGGAACAAAAAAACCGGTCCCGGATAAACATGTACCTACTTGCTCAGGAAAAATGCCACCACAAAACCAACCGCGAACGTCACCACGGATGCCAGCACGGCGAAAAAGGAGACCGCTGAAACCCCAATCCCCATCAAAACCGCTACCGGCGAGGCAACCACCAACCCTAAAATCCCGGAATACGTGTAAAGCGGGTAACGTCCAAGCAAAAATTCAATCGCGCGCGCCACCAGCAAAATGCCCGCGAGCACCCCGATGCCAAACGGCACCAAAAGCGCCGCACCACGCAAAAGCCCTTCCATGTCAAACGCCGTGAGCGCCTCAATAAAGGCGCGGATCTGCCCGATGATCGGCGTATAGTACCCTAACGCCATCAGCACCATGGAACCGCTCACGCCCGGGATGATCATGGTCGCCGACGTGATGACCCCCATCAAAAGCAGAATCCCCATCTGCCCCGCATTTACCGCCAGTTCCCGCTCTACCCCACGGTCGCCGCCAAAAACCTGCAGCAGGATGACAAGCGCAAAAAATACGGCGAACAATAGCACGGCACCCGCATTTGCCTTCTTCCCCTTCAGGCCGCCAAAAATCACCGGCAGGCCGCCGAAAATCAAACCGATGAACAAAAACGCGGTCGGCAGCGGAAAATGCCCAAAAAAGTAGGTAATGCAAAACGATAACCCTGCGATGCTCGCCAACATGCCGATCCCGTATGGCAGGAGCGTCTTGATGCTCTTCTTAAATTCTTT
>CAYMGZ010000080.1:0-9499 GCA_964390095.1 uncultured Lachnospiraceae bacterium
GATTTTGCAGAGTATCGCAGAAAAAACGATATGAGGGCAGTCAAGAAAAACTGCACAATACCATCATGGCTGAATTTTGAAGCCGAGAAGGCAGGAGTGAATTTTTCGGCAATATTAACGGCAGCACTCAAAAATGAGTTAAAAATCCAAGGCCGATAGTCCGCCGGAATATCATCCCCGGTGACCTGCGGCAAGGATAGGTGCCCCACCATCACGAGCAGCGCAGCGGCCAGCGAATATAGGTGCCCCACCATCACGGGCAGCGCAGCGGCCAGCGAATGTTTCCGGGGAAGGTGGCAGGGTGGTTCTGCCACCTTCCCCGCCATTCCCCACGTTTCCATTCGGCTTCCTGCCATCATCTCCCCTACGCCATTTCCATCCCCTAAAACCCCTTTATTACGGGGAATAATATTGCCTCAGCAGCTTGCTTTCCCCGCTTTTGGTATTATACTGCATCAGGAAGGTATTTGCCCATTCATCATCCGGCACTTCACCCCCTATGATGTAATACAAATCATCCCCTTCCTCCATGACCAATAAAATATTATATGGCTGTACATGCTCCGGCAGGAGATTTTCGAGCGGAAGCCAGACATCCTGCTTTTCATCCAGCCGGTATACCGCAGCACCAATGCTGCAATAGCCTGCCTCTCCGAAAAGCAGACGGCCAAATTGCCCCTCAAAATCCCCATATTCCTTGACATTCCCGCCCTCGTCCACCGAGAGCAACTTAATTTTTTTATCGTAGCATAACAACAGCACAATGTTACCGTCCTTAATCTGGTAATCTTCCAGAAAATAGCCGGAACAGCGGTATATTTCTTTTGATTCTCCGGTATCCAGATCATGCACATAAAAGACCATCTCCCGGTCATCCGCCAAAGCCCGGCTGTATGCGCGGTTTCCCTGGAACTGGAAAAATCCTCCATATTTCCCAGACAATGTACATTCCGTCCGTTCTTCCCCGGAGACAGAAACCCGGACAACGGTGAACGCATCCCCGTTTTCCGTTTTACTATAACTGCAATACAAGTAGCCATCCCGCAGTTCCATATCCGCAATTATGTAGATTTCCGGAATCTCCAACATTTTTTTCTGGTCCGTCCCATCCAACCCGCACGAATAAATCGTCAGCTGCCCGCCCGGCACATGGTCAATCGTCCGGTCGATAT
Organism: uncultured Lachnospiraceae bacterium; assembly: GCA_964390095.1. GTDB lineage: Bacteria > Bacillota > Clostridia > Lachnospirales > Lachnospiraceae > RGIG4057. The sequence continues at coordinate 1,173 of CAYMGZ010000080.1, forward strand.
AATCCGTAGTGTAATATAACCTGTTTTTGTAGATTGCGCAATATTCGGTAGTCACTGGCAGGGCAAGCCGGGTATCGGAGAGTTCCTCATCCCCAAAATTCATGTACATTTTACCGTCCGCCAATGCAAACCGGTCAAAAGATACCAGTGCTTCCCCGGATTCCCGTTCCTCCGCCTTCGGGCTGGTCATGAAGGCTACGGCACCAAAGATTACGAACAACAGGATACCACACAGGACAATAAGGTTATTCTTCTTCTTTTTCATAATATTTTCCACCCGCCTTTCCGTATTGGATTCCCCGAATGCCGGGCCAATGGCAAAGTTGCTCTTTTGGCTGGCACACAGAAGAAGTGTTTTCGCGTATGCTTTGCGCTCCTGCAAACCCACATGGCGCAAGGCACTCTCGTCACAGAACATTTCCATATCCTGTTCCATCTTCCGGGCGGCAAGCCATACGAGCGGATTCCACCAGTGGAGGCATACGCAAAAGAGGCTTACCAGCCGCGCCAGAGGGTCGTGGTGGCGGATATGGGTTCTTTCATGCAGCAGGATATGTGTTTTTTCCGGTTCTGACAGGCCATACGGCAACAGGATGCGCGGCCTGCAGGTCCCGATAACAAACGGGGACTGCACGGCATCGCACAGCCAGACATTCCCGCCATCACAAACAGCAAGTGCGGTTTGGCGGCGCACCCGCAGGTATTGTACCAGACAACAGCCAAACACCACGGCAGCACCTGCCAGATAAAGCGCACCGAGCAGTTTAAGAAAAAGCCCGCTGCCCCCCTGTACGGCCTGTTTTCCGGATGGGGTGGGAGGCGTTTTGGCACCTGCTTTGCCTTGGCTTGCAGGGATATCCAAAACAGGGACCGTTTCCTGGAACATATCAGAACTGCCCACCAGGCCATTGGCATCTTCCCTTGCTGCCAATGCCTCCGCCCCAATGCCCTGACGGTTTCCCAGAAACTCTGCGGTATCCGGCAGAACCGATGGAAAGCCAAACGGGGAAGGGATGGAAAGCGGGCATAGAAGGCCGATTCCCACAAGAATCCAAAGGCAGTAGCTATAAACCTTCGGATAACCCTTCAAAAACTGGCGCACCACCAAAACAAACAAGATCAAAACCGATGCCTTCCCACCCATGCCCCAAAGTTTTGCCAGTATTCCAACCATCATCACAACACCTCCCGTTACAATCTATTGCAATAGACTACCTTTAGTTTATCACAATAGACTGTGGATGTCAAGAAGAAACGGAAGAAATTTATACAAGAAAAATCCCGGGGTTAATACCCCGGGGGATTCGGCACACGGACCTGCTGCCCAAAATATTCTTTCACCGGATGGCAGCCATACAAAATATAAAGAAATCCCGCACAAAGTATGAGATCCGCCGCATGCGCCGCAATCATCCGCCTGCGGTATGCGGTGCGCGCCTTCTCCCATTCCCGGTATTCTGCCATCGCCTCTTCCTTTTCCTCCTCATAATCAAAAAGTGACTTTGTGCCGGAAGGATCGGATTCCAGCTGCTCTTCGCTGATGCTCCAGGTAATCATCGGCGGTGATTCCCGGAACAAGGCCAGCCTTATGATCTCCTTCCCCTGAAAAACCATCGCCAATACCAGCAGAACCGCAAAAACAACCCTCATCCGTTCCCGGCCGCGCACAGCGTCCTCCTGGCGCTGCTTTTCCTCCCGCTCCTCCCTTTCTTTCCGCTTTTGCGGTGTCAGTTCCTTCCATTCATCCTCCCGGCCTAACACCCTGCCACACCTCCATTTTCTGCTTTTTGGAAACACCTTTTGATACGGAACAGCGTTACCATAATCACGATGGACACTGCGCACGTTGCGGCCGCAAGCATCAGCAGCACATTCCCTTTGGTCACGGAATAGACCATCTTATAATCCGGCCACACAGCCGCCGGAATTGTGGTAACTACCGCGACCGCCGTGCTAAGCAGCGCGTACACCGTCCGCAACCGGCAAAGATGTTTCGCCAGCCTTTCCCCATCCCCCGTACAGGTTTCCGCCAACGCCGCAATGTCTGTCAGAAACTGGAAGTGAAAATATAACTCCACCGCCAGAACCAGCAGGTCAAAAAACACCACATGCCTGCTAATCCCTCCCCCAAAAAATGCAAACAGCCAATCCACTGCGTACAATGCCGCAAAAAAGACCGCAAGCGGGCGCAGTAACCTTAAGTCCCTGCGCTCATGCAAAAGGGAATGGATCGCACCAAGCAACAATAAAAAACCAACAAATCTCGGCAGAAGGCTTATATTCCCGATCTTAAAGTCAAAATTCAAAAAGAAATATCCCCATGCCGCGTAGGATAGACCACGGCACTGCATTGCCCGGTCATTCATAAAGTTCGCCCCCTCCCATTAACTCAAGCGTTAGTTCCTCCTCAAGCTTCCCGTTCACATAAAATTTCATAACATAACCGTCCGGGATTTCAGGTGCTTTGATACTGCCTCCGCCGCCCCCGCCCTGAGACATCCGATCCCCCCAGTCTTCTTCCAAAGGCCTGCTGCCCCACAGACTGCCGTCCGAACCGCTGCCAAAAAACTCCCCGCTTACCTCCCCGGAGGAAGGACCGTCTTTCGAATTCCAACTAAGGCCGCTTCTGGAAGCACTGTTGGCATACAGGTTCTTATTTTCCACCGTAACTCCCTGTGCCCGGTTCCACACCAACTGGCCGCTATACCCAATCTGACGGTAGCGTTTTTTATCCTCCGGCTTCCCAGTGTAAACCGCAGATATCCCATAGCTGTCATTGAACGAAAAAACCCCGTCCGGCTGCGGTATAGTCTCAAAGCCTGTTGAAGAAAGGCCAACGGATGTCGTAATACGGCTTTCCACACTCGCTGCCGTCTGCCAGCGCATCCGGAACGTAAAATCCCCTCCCTCGGCTTCGTAGCACCAAGCCGGGAAACGATCCACATCCGGGAAGGAAAGTGCCCATGAATCCGCCCACACAGGGGTAAACTCCCCTTCGGGCATGATCACCCAGCCACCATCCTCCTTCCGGGCGCATACTTTCTGCGCCGCATACCACCGATCCCCCTCTTTTTCCATATCCGCTTCATCCTCATCCCCACCGGAAAACCCAATCAGCCCAAGCACCAAAAGACCTTCCCACACATCCTGCTCCTTTTGGTACAGATTATAAATCCGGTACCCGCCCTGCGCATCGGCAACGGCAGGCAGGGCCATTTTTTCCAGACTGCCGACTCCTCCCCCTTCCCGGTGGACTCCCGCAAGCATCTCCTGCTCCCCCAAAGGTGAGCACATTGCCAGATATGGGATTTTCCCGGTCAACACCGCCTTTGCATACGTATCAAACGCCCCCGCATAAGTACCGCACCGCACCATCCGGGCACGCACCATATCGGACATATGCACATCGGACAGCAAGCTGCCCTTTCCAAATACCGGGGCTGTACTTGCCCCCACCAAAAACGGCACGGAAAAAACCAGTAGGATGCAGGCGGAAACAAGCCCCATCCCCGCCGGGTATTTTTTAAACCGCGCGATGGCCATGATGCGCCGCCGGATGTTCTTCCCACCATTTGCAACCGAGGAAGTCCCCGGCATTTTCGCATATTTCCCGCCCGCCATATCAAGCAAAATACGCCCGTAATCCCGCCGTTCTTCACCGGAAAGCCGCTCCAAGACCCTCTGGTCACAAAAGGCTTCCAGATCATTCCCCGCAAGATTGGCACATACCCACAAAAGCGGGTTGCACCAGTGCAGGCAGCGGAACAAACAGATGACAAGCCCAAAGAAAACGTCATGGTGTTTTAAATGCAAAAGCTCATGCAGAACCACTTTTTCATCCACCGGTCCACCGGCCGGAAGCACAAGCACCGGCCGGAACACGCCGCAGATAAATGCCGTTGTAAGCCCTTCTGCTTCAAGAACCACGCAGGAAGCAAGACCATATTTTTTTGCCACGGCATCCACAAAAATCTGCGCATTGTACCCGGATAGCACCCCATTTTCCGGGTCTTCCGATAACCTGGTGCGAAAACCCCGCTCTGCCGCCTTCCTTCCCGCCTCCTTTAGCACCAGCCGTAGCCGCAGGTACAAAATAGCGTACCGGACCAATAAAAACACTACCCCCGCCACATAAACCATATAAACGAAACCAAAAGCCCCGCCCCAAAAACCTCCCCCGCTTTCCTTGTAAAGGAACGGAAGCGGAACCGGCACGGTCACTTTTGTCACGCTCCCATATTCCCCGGTCAGTGCGGATTTCACCGTCTCAACAAAAAAGGGCCAATCAAGAAGCGCATATCTCCCGGTACAACCCGCCGGCATGAGCAGGGCAACCCCCAAAACCCCCCATGAGGCAAACTGCCAGCGCGGGGAAAGTTTATCCCTAAAAATTGCCTTCGCAGCCAGTACCAGGACCGCGGCACCGGAAGCCGTCAATGTTTGTAGCAAAAATGCCCAGATATCTTTCATCCGCTACACCTCCATTTCATCCAACAGCTTGCGCAATTCCTCCCGCTCCGCTTCCGTGATCGGCTTCTCCTTCAAAAATGCCGCCACCAGATCCTTCGTGGAGCCTTTGTATACCTGTCTCAAGAAACGCTCCCGCTCCTTCGACTGGCATTCCTCGCGTCCAAACGCGGCTTGGTAGCGGCCCGGGTAGCTCTCCTTGTTGACCGTGACCATCCCTTTTGCCTCCATGCGCGTCAGATATGTAAGCACGGTATTCCTGCTCCAGCCGGTTTCCGGATACAATGCCTGCACCAGCTCACCGAGCGCCGCCCCGCCGCTTTCCCACAGTTTATCCAATACCAGCCATTCCTTTTCCGATAATTTTACCATAAAAAACCTCCTACAATTGTAGTTACTTACTATTATACTACACTTGTAGGAGGCTGTTGTCAAGAACTTTATACTTTGTACTTTATTCCATTTTTAGGTTTCATTCATCTGCCAGTCAAGGAATACCCTGGCCGGATGGTAGCCGACCAGAATATAAAGGTATGCCGCGCAAACGAGGAGATCAAAAATGCAGATCCCCATCAATATCCTGCTGAGCTTAACGCGCAGATCTTCCTCTTCCTGAAGCTTTGCGATCTCATCCTTTCCAAGTTCCGAAAAGGGTTTATATACCCCATTCTCCTCAATGTAACCTCCCACCGCATAGCTGTTTTCCTTTGGGTTGCTGTAATCATACCTCGAAATGTCCAACCGGAATATCGTCTGCAGCGTAGAAAAAATAGCCACAACCAAAACGGCTGCAAATAAAATCCTCGCCCATTTCCTCCCCTGCCAAAGGCCTTTCACCAATACGACAACAAGTATCACCCGAAAAAACCATCCAAGGATATTGCTTCCGACATCCCCCTTTCCCGGCATGGCAAAAAGTTCCACAATCAAAGATAAAACCTGTATTGTAATATACACGGCCAGCATCCCTTTGACCGCCCTCATCCCACGGTTATATTCCCTTTGCCTCTGCTTTTTTGCCTCCTCGATCATTTCCTCTTTCATCTGTGCTGTCAGTTCCTCTTCTTCTTTCCCATATACGTAGCGGTCCTCTTCCCAGCTCAAATTGCCCCTCCTTCTGCCCCATCAGGCCATTCACAATTCCCGCGTCCGCCCCATCTGCTCCAGAAGCCTTTCATAAAACTCTTCCCGCAGGCCAATATTTTTGTGCCAGAGCCGTTTTGCGGTTTCCGTGGCACAAAGCCGCTCCTTTTCCCTCCGAGTCTCATCAAGCCTTTTTTTGCAGACTTCATAGGTTTCCCATGCCGGGCATTCCCCGATATCATGGTACGCACGGATACAGATGCGCATCGCATCCGCACTGTCAATATCGTCCGCATCGCGCACGCTTTTTTCCAGGACTGTCGCATCCTCCCCCTCATATGGGTTCTGGTCGTGGATCATAACCGCCTTGCAGATACTTTTTGACATTTCCGTGTCGTATCCGATTTTCTCCAAAAACATCCGCGCAATCTTTGCACCGAACGCAGAATGCTTCCCAAGCTCCTCAAAACTCGAACATTCCGGGTAGCCGACATCGTGGAGCAGGCAGCCCATCACAAGTGCCTCGGCAGGCAGCCCCTCCGCGCCGGCAATCTCCCTGCCGATATCCGCCACGCGCAGCGTATGGTCGTAACGGTACTGCATATCATAGCGCGCCAGTGCCTTCCCTTGCACACGCTTATCGCCGACGGACTCCGGCGCTAACACCCGGCGCACAAAGGAAAGCGTCTGTGCGACAAAATCCCCTCCCGCCGGATGTTCCTCCACAATGCGCATCACACGTTCCGAAAGTTTTATTAGTTCCCCCATATTCCTCCTTTCCAGTGCCCAGATACCAAAGGCCTGTCATTTTTATTCCCTTTTATTGTAACATAAATCTATTCTTAAAACAAGTTAGTTTTGGAGAAATTATATTCCTTTGCTACAACCACAAGCAAGGGTAAAATCAAATTTTCCTTGCTAAAATTGCCGTGAACTTGCCATATATTAAAAAACTGCCACAGGATATCCTGTCCATACAAAAAACATCCATTCTGTATGGAACCGGTATCCTGCGGCAGTCCTTATATCACCTTACAACACCCGTAAAATTTCCTCCGCTTCCTGCATGCCCCGTAAAAGCCAAAACTTTTATCACAGCTTCCCGCGCCTATACATTCTTAAAGCGGTTTACTTCGCTCTCAAGCTTCTCCGAAATCGTCTTATTATTATCCGTCTCCTGCTGGATCAATGAGATTGCTTCCACAAGGTTGACAACATTTTCTGCCGCCGTCGCCACGCCGCGCGCGCTCTCATCTGCCGCGGTCGAAATGTCATGGATGCCCTGGTTCATCGTCTGGATCGTCGAATTAATATCGCCCGTGTTTGCAGCGAACTCCTGCAACAGGGCATTGATGTCATCCGTATCCTTCTCATATTGCTTTGCGATATCCACAAAATCATCATAATCCTTCAGGATCTTTTCATCAATGAAACGGAGCATCTCCTCCGCATTTTTCGCAAGCTTGTTCACTGCGCCGGTGACAAGGTTGCTGATATTCTGGATATTGCCTGCCGTCTTGGCACTGTCATCCGCAAGCACGCGGATTTCCTCGGCAACGACCGCAAAGCCACGCCCGGCATCCCCTGCCCTCGCTGCTTCAATCGATGCATTCAGTGAAAGGAGGTTTGTCTGGCTCGAAATATTCAGGATTTCCTGCGTCAGTTCGTTAATATGTTCTACACTGCGGCTCTCCGCAAGCGCTGCGTTCAATGTCGTGCGGATATCCTCAATCATCTTACCGGTCGTATCCTTGCTGGCAATTGTGTTATGGTACATATCACCGGCATGCTCCTTTGACTTGGAAACCATGCCAACACCGTCCTGGACTCGGCGGTCCATCCCCTGTACTTCCTCGAGGACATTGTTGCTCCCGGTTGCGATCTGCCCAAGCGTTGCGGAAATCTCCTCCATGCTCGCCGATAATTCCTCCATCACTGCGGAGAGGTTGCTTGCGTCCGCCGTCGAATCCGCAAGCTGTGAACCGACCTTTTCCGCTGAACCCATCAATGTATCCGAGTCCGCTTTCAGCTTGCGCATGATGGACTGCAGCTGCTCCATGAACTTGTTGATACCTTTCACCAGCATGCCGACCTCATCCTGTGTTTTCTGCGGGATGCGCTCGGTCAGGTCACCGTTGCCACTCTCGATTTTCCCAACAATTGCCTCAAGTTTCTTGCCGGATGCCTTCGCCGGTTTACAGATCGTCAAATTCACAACCAAAAGGAGTACGACCCACACACCAATACAGATTGCAAGGGCAATCCCATCAATCACATGGGTCTCGCTAATGCTGCGCTGGCTCTGGGATGTAATATCCGCCAGCAATGTATCCAGCGCGTTGCTATAACGCATCATCGTGGCTTCCACCTGCGTCGTATAATCACTCAGTTTATCAATCAAAGCCGGGAGCGCCATAAAATCTTTTGCAACCGCAGTATCATAGATTTTCTGTACGTGGCCATCAAAATTAACCATCGCCTCGCGCAGGTTTCCTACTTCCGCAATCAGCACGTCCTCCCCCGACTTTTCACACAGCGACATCGCCTCGCGGAAATCCGTCTCCAAAGACTCCATGCGGGATTTCAGGCGGCTCGTAATGGCATCGTAGCTCTGGCCCGGCAGATCCATCTTATAATATGAAAAGTTCGCATACAGGCGTACCTGTTGGTAATCATCGATGATATCCCCCCGTACCTTCTCCAGTTCAAGGCAAATGGCGGATACCTTATCATCAAGCTCCTTGATCTGCCCGATCTTTATGTAATTTGCTACAATC
>CAYMGZ010000081.1:0-1062 GCA_964390095.1 uncultured Lachnospiraceae bacterium
GAGGTAAAAAAGTGGTATGACGGTTTTATCTTTGGAAAATGCAAAGATATTTATAATCCATGGTCGATCACAAACTATTTGAAAACGGGGAGGCTTTCTACCTATTGGGCAAATACCAGCAGCAATGGCCTGGTGGATAAGCTGATTCGGGAGGGAAGCGCAGAGATAAAGATTTCCATGGAAAACCTGCTGAAAGGGGAGCATCTGTACAAGGAGATTGATGAACAGATTGTTTTTGACCAATTGGATGTGGATGAGAATGCCATTTGGAGTCTGTTTCTGGCCAGCGGATATCTGAAAGTGGAATGCTATACATTAAATGAGGATACAGGAACAGATATGTATGAACTGGCGCTGACAAACAGGGAAGTACAGATCATGTTTCGGAAGATGATAAAGAAATGGTTTTCCGGTTCGGGTACAATTTACAATGGCTTTATCCGGGCATTGCTGCAGAATGATGTAAAGTCCATGAACGCATATATGAACCGGGTGGCTTTAGCTACTTTCAGTTATTTTGACAGTGGGAAGAATCCATCAATGGAAACGCAGCCAGAGCGGTTTTATCACGGCTTTGTGCTGGGACTGGCTGTGGAGCTGGCAGATCGCTATGTCATTACTTCCAACCGGGAGAGCGGTTTTGGAAGATACGATGTAATGTTAGAGCCGAAAAACGAAACAGACCCTGCTGTGATTATGGAATTTAAGGTCAGGGAAGCGCAGGAGGAGACATCGCTGGAGGATACAGCGGATGCGGCGCTAAATCAGATTGAAAGACAGCAGTATGAGACGGTTTTGAAAGACAGGGGAATCTCCGGTGGGCGAATCCGAAAATACGGTTTTGCGTTTGAAGGGAAAAAGGTTTTGATAAAAGGTCTATAAGATCTGTGGCTCGATTTTTTGGTTCATTTTCAAATCTTCCGTGTGAAAGGGGCACGTCCCAAAACTTTTTGCCGGGTCTCGCCCCTTTCACGCCCCAACAATACTTGATCTGTAATTCTTTGCTTTATTGACCAATGGTGCCGTAAACGGAGAAATTTCCCGCACTTGTTTGAATCAAAG
>CAYMGZ010000081.1:1072-9406 GCA_964390095.1 uncultured Lachnospiraceae bacterium
ATGCAGTTTCATTTTAATTCACAGCGTGTACAGAATCATTCAGGTGAACGGCTATGGAAGAACAGTTCAAATAAAGCATGCACATGTCGTGCATCTTACCGCCCCGATTTCGCAACTTACCGTATATGGGCTTGACGAACCGTGGCCGTGGGAATATAATTGCGGAAAAATGCAGGCAGGACCGGCAGGTGCCAGAAACAGCGCAAAATGCGGGAAACGGCGGGGTGGGTGCTTGGTTGTGCCTGAAAAAGGGACAATACCAGAAACGGGGGAAAGTATGGAAAATATTATTGAAATCCGGCATCTGCACAAAAGCTTTGGCGAAGTCCACGCAGTGAATGACTTAAGCTTCCGGGTGAAGGAAGGGGAACTTTTTGCGTTCCTCGGGGTCAACGGTGCGGGCAAGAGCACGACAATTAACATGCTTTGCGGGCAGTTGAAAAAGGATTCCGGGGAGATTGTGATTGACGGGAAGGACCAGGAAAAGGAGATGGATGCCATCCGGGAGAGTCTGGGCGTGGTGTTCCAGAATTCGGTACTTGACCGGCAGCTTAGCGTGTATGACAATTTAAAGAGCCGTGCCGCGCTCTATGGAATCGGGGGGAAGGCCTTTGAGGAAAGGCTTTCTGAGCTGGATGCCCTGCTTGGCTTAAAGAGCCTGCTAAAACGCGCCCTTGGAAAGCTTTCCGGCGGGCAGCGCCGCAGGGTGGATATCGCGCGGGCAATTTTGCATAAGCCAAAGATCCTGATCCTTGACGAGCCGACCACGGGGCTTGACCCGCAGACAAGGCAGACGGTGTGGGGCGTGGTGGATTCGCTTCGCAAAAATGAAAACATGACGGTTTTTTTGACAACGCACTATATGGAGGAAGCGGCGGACGCGGATTATGTCGTAATCTTGGATGCGGGGAAAATCGCGGCGGAGGGAACGCCGCTTGATCTGAAAAATAAATATACAGGGGATTTTATCACGCTCTACAACGTGGCGGAAGAGACGGTTGCCTCCCTTAACGTGGCGTATGAGAAGCTTGGGATGGCGGGGAAGAAGCAAAAAGGAGCGCCGGAATGTGCGGCCTACCGCGTCTTGGTTCCCAACACGGCAGCGGCAACAAAGCTGATCTTACAACACCCGGAGGTGTTCGGGGATTACGAGGTCGCCAAGGGGAAAATGGACGATGTATTTTTGGCAGTGACAGGGAAAGCCGGGCAGGAGGGGGAGGATTAAGATGAAGTTAAGAGCGATGATTTTGCGGAATGTAAAATTGTTTTTTAAGGATAAGGGGATGTTTTTTACCTCGATGGTCACGCCGATGATCCTGCTTGTGCTGTATGCCACCTTCCTTGGGAAGACCTACATGGACAGTTTTAAAAGCGCTATGCCAAAGGGGTTTGACGTTGCGGATGGCCTGATCGAGGCGACCGTGGGCGGTGAGCTGATTTCTTCCATCCTTGCCGTCAGCTGTGTTACTGTGGCATTTTGTTCCAATATGCTGATGGTGCAGGATAAAGTGAGCGGCGCAAGAAACGACCTTCTGATCGCCCCGGTAAAGCGCTCGGTACTGGCAATGAGCTACTATGCCGCCACGGTCTTTTCCACCTTGATTGTCTGTTTTGTGGCGCTTGGCGCGGGGCTTTTGTATGTGCAGTCGGTCGGCTGGTACATGAGCGCGGCGGATATTGGCTGGATCTTGTTGGATATTGTGCTGCTTGTACTGTTTGGCACGGCACTTTCCTCCATCATCAATGTGTTCCTCTCGTCGCAGGGGCAGATCTCGGCAGTCGGCACAATCGTGAGTGCGGGTTACGGTTTTATCTGCGGTGCGTACATGCCAATCTCCAATTTCGGTGACGGATTAAAAAAGGTGCTTTCTTTCCTGCCGGGGACTTACGGCACTTCCCTGCTGCGTAACCATGCCATGCGCGGTGTGTTTGAGCAGATGCGGGCGGATCATTTCCCGGAGGAAGTGGTGGAAGGGATCCGGGAATCGGTGGACTGTAAGCTTTATTTTTCCGGGAATGAGGTGACACTTCCCGCGATGTACCTTTATCTGGCGGCGGCAGTCTGCGTGCTGGTCGCGGTGTATGTGGTGATCAACGTCAAGAGAAAAGAATAGTTTTTGGAAATGGGGTGGCACATGAAGGTAAGGGTTGAAACGGTGGGCGAGGGCGAGGAAGAAGAAATCATTGTCCGCACAAGCAAGCAGGACCTTTGGATGCTTGAACAGCTAAAAAGCCTTGTAAAGGCCAGGGAGCCGCTGCTTGGTTACGATGCGGATGGCGGCATGAGCCCGCTTGATTTGCAGGAAATCTACTATTTTGAATCGGTGGAAAACCGGGTGTTCGCCTACGGGACCAAGGATGTGCTGGAATTGAAATGTCGGCTTTACGAGCTGGAGGAGCGTTTTGCCGGAACGGACCTGATCCGCATTTCCAAATCCATGATTTTAAGCCTTGAAAAGGTGGAGCGCTTCGTACCGGTGCTGGGCGGGCGCATTGAGGCGGTGCTTGCCAATGGGGAACGGGTAGTGATTTCAAGGCAGTATGTGCCGGATGTGAAAAGGAGGCTTGGCCTGTATGCGCAAAGAAAGATGGAAAAGAATGCTTAACGTGGCTTCCTCGGTGACGACCGGAACACTGATTGCCTGCACGGTATGGTATGGGATTGCAATGCTTGGGGAGGGGAAGAACCTTACAGAAGCACGGATGCCTTACCTGACGTTGCCGCAGATTTTGCTGCTCGGCATTCTGTGCGGTATCGAGTCGGAGCTGATCATGCGGGATACCGACCGGCCGCCGAAAAAGGAATGGCTCAGGTATCTGCTCCATTATGCCACCGTGACGGCGACCGCGCTTATCTGCGGGTATTTTTTTGGATGGTATGAGGTGGGCGTTTCCGGGATTTTGCTGATGTGCCTGACTTCCGCCGTCATTTATATGTTCACATCTTATTTAAAATACCGCACGGGGAAGAAGGATGCGGAGGCGATGAATGAGTGCCTGAAAGAAATCCGGAAAAAATAGGTGCTTCGGACAGGGAAAAGGATTTCGCACGGCATTTTGGGCGGCAAACGGAACAATAAAAGGGCAGGATGCTCACGGCGTTAAATATTTTAACAGCGGCTCAAACACAACACCGTCGGATTCGGAAACATCGTATCCGGCGGTTTCTTTTAGGCAGAGGCAGATAAAGGAGGCTGCTTTTTTCACAGCGGTTTCTAATGCCATGCCGTTCAGGGTACCGGCTGCCACAATGGCGGAGAAGATATCACCGGTGCCGCATCGTTCTGCGGCAACCCGCTTGTTGCGCAGTGTGATGGCCTTGCCCGATGCCGGGTCAAAAATGATGTTGGCAAGGTATGTTTTTGCATCAATGCCAGTGAGGACAATGCGGCCAGGGCAAAGGGCGGCAAGCCTGTCAAGGAGTGTGGCAAGCTCTTTTTTGGAAAAGTGCGGTTTGTATGGCGTATCGGTTAAAATACATGCCTCGGTAAGGTTCGGGGTCAGGATGTCTGCGTAGGAGCAAAGATGCTTCATGCGGCCGCACAGGTCATTGGTTAGGGTGGAGTATATCTTTCCGTGGTCGCCCATGATGGGGTCGATGATGACCGTGGCGCGGTGTGGGGGATTTTTCCCGCTGTCCGCTGCCCTGCCCGCCGCGAAATACCGGATAAAATCCTCCACTACCGCAATCTGCCCTGCCGAGCCTAAAAACCCGGTCAGGATCCCGTCAAACGAGAAGCCAAGTTCCTTCCATCTGCCAATGTAGGCTGGGAGTTTTTCCGTGTAATCGTCGAAGAAATAGGCTGGGTAGCCGGTATGGTTTGAGAGGATGGAGGTTGGCACGGGGCAGCACTGGATGCCCGTTGCGGAAACGACAGGAAGGGCGGCTGTCAAGGAACAGCGCCCATACCCGGATAAATCATTGATGACTGCAAGTTTTTTTTGATGCTTCATATTTCCCTCATTCTGCGCCCAAAAAAAATATTTACCGGACGGCATTTTCTTTGAAATTTTTGGCATATTCTTTTTGTGGGGTATCTTCTGTCGAGGCTTCCAGACGGAAAAACAACCCGGATTTTTCCAGTGCCGGGCGCAGCGCGCCGTAAAGGGCAACGGCAAAAATGACGGAGAGCACCGCGTTGATCCCCGTGGTCAGGGAGCTAAGCTTTGCCAGTGCCGTTGCAATGTCCTGCGGCAGCCCGAATAGGTATTTTTTGTAAAAATATCCGACGAGCGGGTCGGCAACCAGATTAAAGGCCATTCCGCAGACCGATGCAACCAGTGTGGCCCGCAGGATTTTCTTTGCATTTTGCGCACGGCTTACGTGGAACAGCGTGTGCGCGATGAAACCGACGATCAGGCCAATGCAGAGCTTTAAGAAAAAGGTTTTTGGCGCGCTGGTCACATAGCCGGAAGTAAAATCCGCAATCGTAAGCCCTAAGGCACCCGCCATGCCGCCCCAAGTGCCGCCAAGGAAGAGCGCCGCGAGGACAACGAAGGTGTTGCCAAGGTGGAATGCGGTTTTCTCGCCGCCAACCGTTAAGTCAATGCGGAAGTACTGGAAGCCTATGTAGGCAAGTGCTGCAAAGAGTGCCGCGTAGGCAAGCCGCTTTGCCTGGTCCGCGTGGCTGTAAGCGGAAATTTCTTTTTTGGATAACAGGCGCAGGATGCCATTTGCAAGCAGGACAACGCCGATGATCACGAAGAAATAGCCCGCAAAAAGTACTTTGTCATCTGCGGTGATGGTGTTGTCCACATCAAGCCGGTAGCCGACAATTGCTAGGATGATACCGGCAAGTGTTATAAGTGCACCGGCAAGTGCAAGTACCATGTTCTTGTTTTTCTTTTTTTCCATAACCAACCTCCATGAAAAACGGCTTTTGTTTTGGTCAGAAAGATTTTGACGGAAGCCGTGTTTTTTGATTGCAGTTATCATACTGCAAAGTTGGTATTATGGAAAACCCCAAAATGATATTTTTTTATAAGGCCAGATGGGGAATCTGACCTTATTGAATGGTTGGCTTTTATAAAAAAGCATAAGGTCTGACGGGGGCTGTGGTTGGCAAAGGGCGGCATTGGGATCAAAAATCATGTTTGGGGTGCGGATTTTGGTATTGCCTGCGGTACTGGGTAAGGGTGCACATCAACGCCGGAAACGGCGTTTGGAGGCGCGGATGCCGAGGAAGGTCACGAAAGCAAGCGCGACCACAAGCAGGATACAGAGGAGGATGAATTCGGTGCCATCCTGCGTGTTGCCTGTCTGGTTATCCGCGCCTTGTGTGCCGTCCGCCAGTCCATCTGTGCTTTGTGCGCCGCCCGCGCCCTGTGCACCGTCCGCCTGCCCGCCCGCGCCCTGTGCGCCGTCCGCCAGTCCATCTGTGCCTTGTGCACCGTCCGCCTGTCCGTCTGCACCCTGCCCGTCCGCGCCCTGTACACTGTCCGGTCCTGATATTCCCTGCATGCCGGATGGCGGCTGGTCGGTTGCGCCAGGGAGGGTGGCGGTTGCGCCAACCCTGTCCAGATAGGATGGCGCGGCATCCTCCTTCTCAAAAACCGCCGTCAAGTAAATCTGTCCGTTTGCCCCCGCATTTTCAACAAAAACGGTATCCTGTGTGAAAATTGCGGCGGCGGTGCCGTCCTCTGCCATATAGTGCAGCAGGTTATGGCTGGGCGCATCCGCCGGGCTGATCTTTGTGCCATCCCCTGCGGCCAGCGCGGAAATCCCTTTGCCTGTAAAACCGACAAAACGGTAACCTTTGGCCGGGACCGCGGTCACTTTCACCGGGTATCCGTTGTAATAAAACCCGTAAAAACCATTTTCGCGGATGCAGTTGGCTTCTTCCTTGGCATCTAGCGTGCCGACCGCGAGGGAACCCATGGAGGTATCAAAATCAATGTGCAGCGTGTAGCGCGCGCCGAGCTCAAAATTCTGGTAGAGAAGTGTATAAAAATATGCCGGGCGTTTTTTGATATAATCTTTGACGGCAGAAAGGTTGCTTTCATAATTGCCAAACCGGTTTCCGGCATCGATGTTTTCTTGGATTAAGTCCCGGTAATATTCTGCCATAAGGTCAACTTGGGCAATCAGCGCATCGGAAACAAATTCCTCATTCAGCAAATCGAGCAGGCGGGAAAGAAATGCACTGTAAAAGTCTTCGTTCGCGAGCAGGCTGCGCAGCAGCAGGGTGGAACCGTGCTGGTTCGGCCATTCTGTTGAGGTGGCGGAAAGAGCGGCGGCGACATTGTCATCGGAAGGCTGCCTGCCGTAAAGGCCAAAACCAAATTCCGTGTCATATAGAAGCCAGCGGACTTTGCCATCGCTGCCGTAAAGTTCATTTTCCCCGCCCATGTAGCGCCAGGCCCTGCAATTATTGCCCGGCCAGTCGGTATTGCCGCAGAAAAGTTCAATGCAGAGATAGTCGATGTAGTTCGGGATGTCGAAAGCCTGGCATACTTTCTCGTAATTTTCGGCAACGCTTAAGTCGGCGGTTGTGGCGAAACGGAAAATTTCCTCGTAATATTGTTTTGCCTGCCCGGCGAGCGCATCCGTTTCCGCGTCCGCCTCGATGCGGATATCGCCCTTTTCGTCGTACCAGAAATTATAAATGGCAACCTGCGTGTGGTCGAGGCCGTAATGTTCCTCAATGTAGCGGTCATCCTGCCGCTCGCGCAGGTTCATGATGCCGTAATAATTGCCGTTCAAAAAGGCAACGAGGGGCTGCGCCGCCTGTATGTCAAGCCCGGTATCCCGCATGCACCAGGCGGTCAAGGTGTCGCGGAAATAAATGCGTTCCCAGGCGGTTGCCTCGTTCCCGCCGCCGCGCAGGATCAGGTGCTTGAATTTTTTGATTGTTTTTCCGTTGATATCCAAGGCTGGGAGCGTTCCCCCGGTAAAAAGGTCATATTTGAAATTTTTCTTTGTATCGTACTGCGCACGCGCGTAAAGGCGCAGGGATTTCAGGTCGGCCTCGCGGCTTGCACCGCCGTGTACCCGCCCGCCGCAGTTGATGGAAACCGCGCATCCGCCGCCCGGCGTGAAATATTCAAAATGGAAAGGACGTTCCCACTCCCTGCCGCTTTCCCAGTAGTGGATGTAAATACCATCCGCTTCGCTATAGAGATTGTCCGGGTCGGTCACAAGGGAAACAACGGGAACCGCGTAGCGGGTGGTCATACCCTTGCCGATAAAATAGCTTTTGGTGATGGTGTCGCCGCCCTCGCCCTCCGGCGTAAAGGTGGCAGCGCGGACCACCCACGCCTTGGAGACTTCATCCGCCTCCCGCAGGTCGGTGAGCAGGATGGGTTCCCGGTAGCAGAAGGCGGCATCATTGTCCGGGGAGGGGAGGGAACCGTCCGTGGTCACATAAATTTGGAAATTTTTGGGTACTGTGAGCGTGAGCAGGAATTCATCCTCATAAAAACCTGCCTCGGCGGAAAATTCTGGGCAAGGCAGGTGGCTAGGAACAAAATCGCCGGGAATGTCAGCCGGGGCATCCGCACCGGCGGGATTGGCGGAAATGTCGGCAGTATCCGCAACGGCGTGATTGGCGGAGACATCGGCAGCATCCGCAACAGCGTGATTGGCGGAGACATCGGCGGCATCCGCACCGGTGTGGCCGGCGGGGAGCTGGCCTGTGGGCAGGCCATCCGGGGTTTGCGACGCGAAGGCCGGTGTGGGGACAAAATTCCCGCAGGCGAGGATGCCACATAAAAAAAGCATCCGGCCATATTGTTTTAAATTTTTCATGATACCTCGCATTCTGTGGCGGGGGGTGTTAAACGTCCCCCCGCCTATGTAGCTGTCTTATGATAGGATTAGGTAGCAGCAGACAACTAGGATGATAAGGAGTGCGCCAAGGCAGCAGATATCCCAGATTTTTTGGGATTTGTTCTGTTCCTTTTCCTGGTTTTCTTCCTTGTTTTCCATAAAATCCCCCCCTTTTTTTTGTAAGGACGACCGGACCGGGGTTTCGGTTCGGTATGTTTATGTTCGTTTGGTGATTATTTTAGCATAAGGGGGATGGTTTTTCAATATGGAATGCGGGGGTAGGGAAGAGATTTTGTAGGGTTCTTATGGCAGCACGAAAATAAAAATGTTGTTTTCGCCCTTCCATTTAAATCCATCAGAAAAATGCTTTTACATATGCCAATGTCTTATCTAATAAATCTTTTGGTATTCTCTCCACAAACTGGATATTTCTACTGGTTACGTCCAAGCACTTCATATGTTCCGTTAGAATTACACCTGTTGTTTTCGTCCTATTATCCAATGGGATATGCAGTGGAAATTTGTTACTTGTATTTGTAATCGGACATACCACCGCAAATTTAGTT
>CAYMGZ010000082.1:0-9390 GCA_964390095.1 uncultured Lachnospiraceae bacterium
CCAATGCAACATTTGCCGCAAAATGTTGTCTCAATTTGTAAAATCAACCCGATTTCTGTAAAAATAATCTAAATTATAACAAAAAATAGAATATTTCTAACCCATAAACTTTCGCTTCAAGCATATTCTTTTACAACATAAATACATTGCTTCATAAACCTAAATCAATCATATTTCCACTTTCAAAATCAACCAAAATCAAAAACCTCAAAAAACAAATAACGATTTAGCCCAAACAAACCAAACCATACAAACAATACCAACCGAGAAAATAAAACCAAATCAATCCAAACGTAAAAGCACATTCAAAAAAGCAAAAACAAAAGCAACCTAACCCATGAAAATATAATCCAAGAATAAAATAACTAAAACAAAAAGAAAATTATCCCTAAAAACAAAATCCTGATACATAAAGAAAAATACCTCATAATAGAAAAAATAAAATAGAATCAACAGAAAAAATGAAATAGAATCCTTTCCCAAAATAAAAAGAAACTTCAGAACCAAAACCAAAGAAAGCAAATAACAAATTCAAACAACAAATCCAAACAAATCCCCCACCCAATTACAACTTCCCCCTCCATTACATCTCCACCGCAATCAGCGGAATCCGCATTTCCTCCGCCGTCAACCCCGCATGCGTTCCGACATGCCGGCGCGCTTTTTCCTGCGTTGGGTACAGGGAATATGCGCCTGTGGCAACAGCAAGATAATCCCCCAGCATGGCATCCAAACGGCTTCCCTCATTCGCGGGACCGAAAAGGCCGCTTGCAATTGCCTCTTCCTTTGTCATAAGCCGGAAGAAATCAGGAAAATAGCCATGAAACGTCTCTACAAACTGTTCCCTGCAATCCGGCTTTACGAAAAACCCGACTGCACGCGCCTCCAGAAAAGTAGGGCGCAGCAGGCATGTGGCAAGGTCCGGGTAGTCGGAGAGCACAAGATTTTTAGAATCCATATGCCCATGGTCTGCCGTGATAAACAATAATGTATCCGTTCCGGCAAGGTTTTTGCACATATTCTCCACTTTCTGCTCCAACGTAAGGAGGACGGTCTTGGAAGCATCCGAATAGCACCCGGTTCGGTGCATGGTGGTATCCGGTTCATCCCAATAAGCATAAATATACTTACGGCCGTCGAGGGCGCAAAGTTCCTGCACGCGCCTGCACACGAGGTCAAAAGTCCCCGGGTATGGCTCGGCATACGGCATGGAAATATATGACATTACCCCTGCCTCACGGATGCGTTCATGGATACTTTTATATGGGCAATAAGTATGACCGACATGGCAATCCGTGATTTCCTCCCCGGTGTCGGCATCGCGGTTGAGCAATACGGTCACGATGCGGTCAAGCCCGGAAAAATAGCAGTTCCAGCCAAGCCAGCCGTGTTCGGAAGGGCAGAGCGCGCTGTCGATGGAGGTTGTGGCGGCGGCTGTGGTGGAGGGAAAAATAGCGCTGTAGGTTGTGGCGAGGTGGCGGTTGAAAAAACCGCCGGCATCCAGATTCTGGTCAAGGACGGATTGCCCCATTGCGTCAAGAAGAAATACGACAATGTTTTTGTAGGTCTTTTTTTGGAGAAATTGGTCGGCGGCAGCAAGTGTCGGGTGATCCGGGCATTTTGCGCCAAATTCCTTTAAGATGGAACAGGCAAGGTTGACAGTGCAGTTATTATAATCAGGTAAAAATATGGCCATGGGAAAATCCTCCTTTTGATTTTGTTCTTCAATTATAATACCGCTGGGCGGTAAACCGGAAACCTGACCGCCACGGAACTTCCTTGTCGGTTATACTCGTGAACGCATTTATACTGCTTAACAGTTATAGTCAACGACAAAGCTTTTTGTGCTTTGGCGTTGGCTGTGCCGATTTTTGCTGCGTTTTAACGCAGAATTTCCTTACAAAAATCGTGCGCATCCCCCGGAGGGTTTATGGTAAACGACAATATTTTTTGTCGTTTACTATAAAATTTCCGAGTAACCCGACTACATAACGCCAGCCATATACGTTCGACCAGTGCATTACGGTAAATTCCCCCGTACAGATTTTGATTCGATTATAACACTCTGAAACATTATTTGCCACCATAAAAATATAGAGTATAGCGTCCTACAAAAACTGCCGATTCCGCAGAAAGGGGATATTTTTTGGTACAAAACAGAAAAAAAGAGATTTTTTACGGACAAATTTCTTTTTTTCAGTTATAATTAGCAAAAGAACATAAAACCTACGAACTTTTAAATTTTGCTGCCATATAGAAAGGAGAGGGCAAATTGGATCAATATTATCTTGCAGTTGACATTGGCGCGTCGGGCGGGAGGCATATCCTTGCGCATATGGAGCGGGGGCGGATGATTTTGGAGGAGATGTACCGGTTCCCGAACCAGATGGTGGCAAAGGATGGGGAACTGTGCTGGGATGTGGACTGGCTCTTTCAGGAGATCTTGGCGGGGATGCGTGCCTGCGCAGGGGCGGGGAAGGTTCCGGCCAGTATGGGGATTGATACTTGGGGGGTTGATTTTGTCCTTTTGGATGAAGCAGGCGGGCGGATCGGGAATGCCGTGGCATACCGCGATAAAAGGACGCAGGGGATGATGGAGGAGGTTTACCGGATCATCCCGGAAGAAGAATTGTACCGGCGGACGGGGATACAGAAGCAGAGTTTTAATACGATCTACCAGTTGATGGCATTAAAGCGCGCAAAGGGGACAGAAATGGAAAGGGCGGGGAAGTTTTTGATGATCCCGGATTATTTCAACTATCTGCTTACGGGCGTGGCTGCAAATGAGTACACGGTTGCAACGACAAGCCAGCTGGTTGACCCCAATACGGGGCAGTGGGATGGGGAACTGCTTCGCATGCTTGGCATAAATACCAATATTTTCCAAAAAATCCGGCGACCGGGCAGCGTCCTTTCCGGGCTGAGGAAGGAAATACAGGCGCAGGTGGGCTTTGATTGCAACGTGGTTCTGGTGGCGGCGCATGATACCGCTTCGGCGGTCATGGCAGTTCCGGCATGTGGGGCAGTGGACCAGGAGGGCATATCCGGCCTGCAATCCATGGCGGGTTATACAAATATTCCGGCATGCGGGGCAGCGGACCAGAAGGGCATATCCGGCCTGCAATCCATGGCGGGTCATACAAATATTCCGGCATGCGGGGCAGTGGACCAGGAGGGCATATCCGGCCTGCAATCCATGGCGGGTTATACAAATATTCCGGCATGCGGGGCAGCCAGACAGGAAGCCTTGCCGGAGGGAAATCCGGCCGGGCAGCCCGGAACTTTTTGGCCGGACAGGCAATCTGCCCCGCATGAAACCGATATCCTCTACATAAGCTCCGGGACATGGTCGCTGCTTGGCACGGAACTTCCTGCGGCGGATTGCTCCATGGGCAGCCGGGCACATAATTTCACGAACGAGGGCGGCTACGGCGGACCTTTCCGCTATCTAAAAAACATCATGGGGCTGTGGATGATACAGTCCGTAAAAAAAGAGATTGGCGGGGGGCTTGGGTTCGCGGAAATATGCGCGCTGGCAGAAAGGGAGCGGATCACATCCTTGGTTGATTGCAATGCGGAACGGTTTTTGAGCCCGGAAAACATGACAAAACAGGTGCAGGCCGCCTGCTTGGAATCCGGGCAGGCAGTGCCGGAGGGGATTGGCGAGGTGGCATCCGTGATCTACCGCAGCCTCGCGGCGTGTTACGCGCAGGCAACCGCGGAGTTGGAGGGGATCACAGGGAAGCATTATGGCCGGATACACATTGTCGGGGGCGGCTCGAACGCGGATTATCTGAACCAGCTTACGGCAGATGCGGCAAAAAGGCAGGTGCTTGCGGGTCCGGTGGAGGCAACGGCAATCGGGAATGTGGTGGCGCAGATGCTTGCGGACAAGGTGTGGGATGACCTTGCCAAGGCGCGGGAATGTATTTTCCATTCCTTTCCCCCACACAGTTTCCTGCCGCGCATGTAATGTTTGCTAAAAGCTATTTTGGGTGCGGGCATTTCGCAATTGCAACCTGCCCCGGCTGTGCGTATTTCGGGAGTGCATGTAATGTTTGCCAAAGCCCATTTTGGGTGCGGGCATTTCGCAATTGCAACCTGCCCCGGCTGTGCGTATTTCGGGGGTGCATGTAATGTTTGCCAGAGCCTATTTGGGGCGCGGGCACACCGCAAAGCAAACCTGCGGGCATACAATGTCCGCACCATAAGAAAGGAGACGGGAAAAAATGGAAACCGAAAAAAGCTACGACTTGGCGAAACAAATCTATTCTGGCATCGGGGTGGATACGGATGCTGCGATCGGGCGGCTGAAAGACATCCCAGTTTCCCTGCATTGTTGGCAGGGGGATGATGTTACCGGTTTTGACCACGATGGGCCGCTGACCGGTGGAATCCAGACAACGGGCAATTATCCTGGGAGGGCGCGCACGCCGGAGGAACTGATGCAGGACATGGACCAGGCACTTGCATGGATGCCGGGCAAAAAGAAGTTGAACCTCCACGCAAGTTACGCCATTTTTAGGGAAGGGGAATTTGTGGACCGCGACCGGATTGCGCCGGAGCATTTTGAAACGTGGGTCGCGTTTGCCAAGGAACGTGGCATGGGAATTGATTTTAACCCGACCTTTTTTTCGCATGGCCGGGTAAAGGACGGGCTGACGCTTTCGAGCCCGGATGAGGAGACGAGGAAATTCTGGATCCGGCATGGGAAGGCCTGCCTGCGCATTTCGGAATATTTTGCAAAAAAGACGGGCATCCCTTGCGTGATGAATATCTGGACGGGGGATGGCTATAAGGATATCCCTGCCGACCGCATGGGACCAAGGCTGCGCTACAAGGATTCGCTGGAGCAGATCCTTGCGGAGCCATTTGACCGGGGCATGGTCAAGCCGTGCGTGGAATCCAAGGTATTTGGGATTGGAGTGGAATCCTACACCGTGGGCTCGGCGGAATTTGCGTTAAGTTTTGCTGCATCCCATGAGGGCTGCCTGCCGCTGATGGACAATGGGCATTACCATCCGACCGAGGTGGTATCGGATAAGATCCCGGCGCTCCTGGCATTTTTCCCGGAAATCGCGCTGCATATCACGCGGCCCGTCCGTTGGGACAGTGACCATGTGGTACTTTTTGATGACGAGACAAAGGAGATGGCAAAGGAGATCGTGCGCAACGATGCCTTGGGGCGCGTCTACATGGCGCTTGATTATTTTGATGCGAGCATCAACCGGGTTGCCGCGTGGGTGGTTGGCTTCAGGAGCTGGCAGAAGGCGTTGCTTTCGGCACTGTGCATACCGAATGCGGAACTTAGGAAATTGCAGGAGACAAATCAGATGACAAAGTTAATGGTGATGCAGGAGGAGCTTAAGACCTACCCGTTTGGTGCCGTATGGAACGAGTATTGCAGAAGGTCAGGGGTTCCGGCGGATGGGGAATGGTTTGCGGGTGCCTTAAAATATGAAGAAGAGGTGTTGGCAAAACGGAAATAGGGAACGTGCCGGAAAACATATCCCGGCAAATGATGCAGTTGCCCGAAAAGGTGGGTGTTCCAAAGATTGATTTATGTCCGGCAGGAACCGTTCGTTTTGGGCACACCCAAAGGAAATGCCGTTATGCGGCGGAATGAGAGGGAAGAAATGGAATTTTTGGAAGCAGGGTTTGTGCAGGGCTTTATGCGTATGGCGAACGATGGCTGGGAGCAGGGATGGCATGAGCGCAACGGCGGCAATCTTTCTTACCGTGTAAAACCGGAGGAAGCCGCCTTGGTTATGGGAAATTTTGACAAAAAAGGCTGGCAGCCCATCGGCACTTCGGTACCGAAACTTGCCGGGGAATATTTCCTTGTCACGGGCAGCGGGAAATTTTTCCGCAATGTGGCAATTCAGCCGGAGGATTCGTTCTGCATGATTGAGCTGGATGGGAAAGGTGAGAATTACCGTATTGTCTGGGGGCTGGTAAACGGCGGGCGGCCGACTTCCGAGCTGCCGTCCCACCTGATGAACCATGAGGTGAAGATGCTTGCAACAAACGGGAAGAACCGGGTGATTTACCATGCGCACCCGGCAAATGTCATCGCGCTGACGTTTGTGCTGCCGCTAAACGACGCGGTCTTTACCCGTGAGCTGTGGGAGATGGCAACCGAATGCCCGGTTGTTTTCCCGGACGGAATCGGCGTGGTGCCGTGGATGGTGCCGGGCGGCAGGGAGATTGCGGTGGCGACGAGCAAGCTGATGGAGCGCTATGACGTGGCGGTGTGGGCGCACCACGGGCTGTTTGCGGCAGGCGAGGATTTTGACCTGACCTTCGGGCTGATGCATACCGTGGAGAAATCGGCGGAAATCCTGGTCAAGGTGCTTTCCATGCAGCAGGGCAAACGCCAGACGATTCAGCCGGATGAATTCCGGGATTTGGCGAAAGCATTCAAGGTGGAGCTGCCGGAGGAGTTTTTGTTTGAGAAGCTTTATGCGAAATAGGAGAAGGCTTTAGGGGATAGGGAGGCCAGACAGTTACAAGATCCTGATAGTAAATAATTTCTGGTTGCATTCTGGGGTTTCTTGCAGTATAATAAGGAGCTTATAAGCAGCCATAGACAGATGGAAGGCAGGAACTGTCACGAGGGAATGTTTCGGGCGGTTCCTGTTTTTGTGTGCATAGGGGCACACGTGCCCCACGGTTTTGCCGCAGGCTATGCGGGATTTGCCCGTGCGCATGCATTCGGTGTGGTTTTCAATGGGAGAGCAGCGCAGGGCATTTTTGCAGGCGCAGGATAAAACGGTGCGCCCACGGATAAAAGGCTGCAAGAAGGAAAGGAAACCATATGAGATTTGATGAGTTGGAACTACAGACACCAATTTTGCGTGCCGTGACGGAGATGGGTTTTGAGGAAATGACACCGATCCAGACACAGGCGATCCCGGTGGTGCTCTCCGGGCAGGATATTATCGGGCAGGCCCAGACCGGAACCGGGAAGACGGCGGCGTTTGGGCTGCCGATCCTGCAGGGGATTGACCCAAGGAACAAGGCATTGCAGGCCGTGATCCTCTGCCCGACAAGGGAGCTGGCGATCCAAGTATCCGAGGAAATGCATAAATTCGCGAAATTCCTGCATGGGATCAAAATCGTGCCGATCTATGGCGGGCAGGAGATTGTGCGCCAGATCAAGGCACTCAAGGCGGGGACACAGGTCGTGATCGGCACCCCCGGGCGCGTGATGGACCATATGAGGCGGAGGACGGTGAAGTTTGACGATGTGAAAGTGGTGGCGCTTGATGAGGCGGACGAGATGCTGAACATGGGGTTCCGCGAGGACATTGAGACGATTTTGCGCGATGTGCCAAAGGAGCGCCAGACGCTGTTGTTTTCGGCAACCATGCCGCAGCCGATCATGGAGATTGCCAGAACCTACCAGAAAAATGCCGTGCACATCCGCGTCGTGAAAAAGGAACTGACCGTGCCAAAGATTGAGCAGTATTATTATGAGGTACGCCCAAAGGCAAAGCTGGATGCGCTCACAAGGCTGCTTGATATGTATGCGCCGAAACTGTCGCTGATCTTCTGCAACACGAAGCGCCAGGTGGACGAGCTTGTCTCGGCATTGCAGGCACGCGGGTATTTCGCGGAGGGGCTGCATGGGGATTTGAAGCAGCAGCAGCGCGACCGCGTGATGAATGCGTTCCGTAACGGCAAGACGGATATCCTTGTGGCGACCGATGTGGCGGCGCGCGGGATTGACGTGGATGATGTGGAGGCGGTTTTCAATTACGATGTGCCGCAGGACGATGAGTATTATGTACACCGCATCGGGCGTACCGGGAGGGCGGGGCGCACAGGACGCGCATTTACTTTGGTCGTTGGGCGGGAAGTTTACAAACTGCGCGACATCATGCGTTACTGCAAGACAAAGATCAAACTCCAGCCGGTTCCGTCGCTGGGCGATGTCATGTCGGTAAAAGCGGAGAAGATCCTTGACCGTGTGCAGGCCGTGGTTGAAAATGAGGACCTGGCGCGGATGAAGGAGCTGATTGAGAGCCGTGTGAATGAGGCGGAGTACACGGCAATTGAGATGGCGGCGGCGTTTTTAAAGCTTGCCATGGGCGAGGGCGTGGATGCGGACGAACTCAAGCGGGAATATGAGGAGTTTGGTGATACCGGTGCGGAGGAAGGCATGGTGCGCCTGTTCATCAACCTTGGCAAAAAGAACAACATCCGCCCGGGCGATATCCTGGGCGCAATCGCGGGGGAGACCGGGATGCCGGGCAAGTTGATTGGAAGCATTGACATGTTTGACAAATATACTTTTGTCGAGGTGCCGCGCGAGTACGCCGCCGAGGTATTGGAAGGGATGAAGAATGTAAAGATCCGCGGGAAAGCGGTGAACATCGAACCGGCAAACCGGCGCTGACCCATGAAGGGGGAAGATGCGGCGGCTGTTTTCCGGCGAGGTGGTGCCATATGTAAAATGCAGCGTTCCGGCAGGCAAGTTTTAGCCGCCGGGCGCTGCATTTTTGTTTGTTTTTTGTGATTTGTCCGCCTTTCCCGTCACTCAAACACAACATTGTAGTCCATCAGCTCAATCTTTACGACGATGAATGGGTGGGTGGCATTCTGTGTGACAAGTTCATCCTTCCCCGGGCCAATCAGCGTGTTTTTTATGTAGATTGCGTTGGTGCCAAGGAAAAGCTCATCGACCGCGATGCTGTAGCCGCTTGTCATCTGTGTGCCAAAGCCCTGGCAGATATAGTATGCATCTTCACTTTTGTAAGTCAGGCAGAATGCATTCTGCTTTTTTTTGTTGATCAATGTGAGGAGCTGTTCCGGTACATCGGCCTCCTCGACAACTGTGTAGTCCAGATCCTTTACTTTTGTGACCTCACCGTTTTCCCCGCTGCAGCCCGCCATGGCCAGCAGGCAGAAAACACAGCCAAGGCACAACATGATCCGCCGGAATATCGCCCGCATATTTCCTCTTTCCTGCGCACGCGCATTATAAGCGTTTAGTCAAGTATATGTCGGCAGAACCTGCGATATGCGTTGTTTTATTGATATTATGAAGGGGCTTTCACATGGGGGACATGGGCTTGGTGCATTTTGGCCTGTGGGGGGATGGAGAATAGAATACCATGTCCCTCCCGGGAAATACAAAAATTTATTAAAAAAACAACGGAAAAAGCGCGGCAGGAATGGCCGCGCTTCTCCTGGTAATCAAATTACCGAAGTATAATAGGGTGGGAGTAGAAAGTGTTATTCACACAATCCGATTACGATTATAATCGGTAAATGTGTCTAAATTGCGTCAGAATTATTAAATTTTAAATTTTTTTTAAGGAAATTTGAAACGGTGGATCGGGATATTACAAAATTGTTAAAGCCGTGTAATACACAAATTTACAT
>CAYMGZ010000083.1:0-6779 GCA_964390095.1 uncultured Lachnospiraceae bacterium
AAACAGGCGGCTGCCCCGGAAGTACGCGAAAATATGGGTGTGGGGGAAGGGGAGGGATTTTCCACAAAGCAGGAAACCGGAACCACATCCGCAGGAGGTGCGTTTTGGGGCAAGGCGGATTTTGCGTTTGAGATACAGAAGGTAATGCCTTACAAGGAGCAGGGCAGCATCCTGATTGGCAGGGCACAGTCCGGCCAGTTGTTGCCGGATACAAAAGTTTCTTATGTGGACAGGAATGGCCGTGCGGTTTTTAATTGTACGGTCGGGGGCATGGAGCAGAACGGGTTTAAGGTTAAGAGGGCTTCGGCTTGCCAGTTTGGGCTTTATGGGCCGACGTTTACCATGGTTATCCCGGATTTTGCGCCGAATGCTTTTGCGGAGGGGAATTTTTTATATCTTAAGGCGGAGGGGGAGGCGGAACTTAGCCCCCTGATGGAGGCTTTTGAGAATTGCCGCCTTTCGCGAAAGCGCGAGGGGGAGATCCGCCTTGAGATGGAGGAGAAGGTGTTTGCGGGGGAGGAAGATGCCCTTGCGGAGCAGGTAAAGCAGATTTTTGCAGGGTATTCCGTGCAGGAGATGATTTTTGCGCTTACCTTTGTCCGTGATACCGGGAACCGGGCAAAGCAGGCGGACGGGGAAGGGGCGGATGAGCCGTTCCAGAAGAAGGCGAACCTGATCTACCCGATGATGCTTGAGAAATTGCGCGGTCTTGGGCGGGTTTACCTGACGATTGACAAGAATACGAATTTCCCGTTCTTAAACAACGGTTTTGTGGATGTTTATACGAAGGAGGAGTATGCGCAGTTGGCAGTGCTCTTTTATAAGGAACAGTTCCGCGAGCTGGAGGTGCGCCCGATGCCGGTGACAAAATCGGAGCTGTTAAAGCCGGAGGAGGGAAAGCCCCTTGCGGCGCAGATGCCTGCTTTCGTGCTTTTATATTATCTTGGGTTGGAGCGCGTGCTTTTGGATGACGGTTTGTACCGTGCGGCGCTTTCGCGCGGGGATGTGCTGCCGCCGCCGGACCATGCGGGGAAACCGGTGCAGGCGGTTCCGGTGACAAATCCTGCCCTGCGCATCCGCATCCTTGATTTCTTCGGGGAGGCGCGCTGGAAGGTAAATTACGAGAAGCGCGGTGAGGTGTTGCAGGCGAAAGAGCATGCGATGCTTGCACAGGTGGCAAAGGGGAAATTTTTGATCCCGATGAAGTACGACGGGGCCGTGCAGCCGAAGCCGGGTGAAAACCAGATCGTGTTTGACAAGAATACAAAGCTGATGTTTGCCGCAATCAAGAATACGGCGGGGGAGAGTTATACGCCGGTGTTTACGGATTTTATTGAGTTAGGGAAAATGTATGCGCCGAAGGAGTGGGGCGCGGCGGTCATCACGATCCGCGATGCGGTCAGCATCAACAAGGGTGACGGGGTCGTGGTCAACCCGGCAGGGGAAAATCTGGTGCTCAAGGAGAAAGCACTGGCTGCGGTGATGGAATTGGTCAAGCAGCAGGATAAGGCGGTGCAGGAGCAGGATGCGGCAAAAGACGGGCCGGACGCGGCGGGTGAAGTGGCGGATGGCATCGTGACAAGGAAGGCTTAAAGGGCAGGGGAGCGGTTTTATGTATCGGTTTTATGTGGAAAGGGATGCGGTCCGTGGCGGGGAAGCCATCTTGGCGGGGGAGGATTATAACCATATCCGTAATGTGCTGCGCATGCGGGTGGGCGAGGAGATTACCGTCTGCGACGGGGCGGGGGTGGATTATTCCTGCCGCATCCGGGAAATGGCAGAAAACCATGTGGTGGCGCAGGTTTTGTCACAGTCTGCGTCGGAGACGGAGCTTGGTGTCCGCCTTGTCCTTTTCCAGGGGATGCCGAAGAAGGACAAGTTTGAGTTTATCATCCAGAAATCCGTGGAGCTTGGCGCGGTGCAGATTGTGCCGGTTATGACAAGGCGCACCGTCACAAAGATTGAGGACGCGAAAAAAGAGGAGAAAAAGCGTGCACGCTGGCAGTCGATCGCGCGGGCGGCGGCAATGCAGTCGATGCGCGGTGTGATCCCGCAGGTGGCTTCCGTGATGTCATTTGCAGAGGCACTTGGCGCGGCGGGGGAGCTGGATGCCATCCTGGTCCCGTATGAGAATGAGAAGGGGATTGGAAAGACAAGGGAAATTTTGGGAAAACTTGTCGGGGATGGCGTGCGCTCCGTTGGTATCTTCATCGGGCCGGAGGGCGGCTTTGAGGAGGCGGAAGTGCGGCAGGCAACCGATGCCGGGGCATCCTGCATTACGCTTGGGCGGCGGGTCCTGCGGACGGAGACGGCGGGGCTTGCGGCACTGTCCTTGTTGATGTTTGCATTTGAGGGCATTGTGGGGGTCTGAGTGTTCGGGAGCAGTGCAGGAGACAGTGGGGTTTGCCGTTTTGTCCTTGCCGATGCCTGCGTTTTGAGGGCATTGTTGGGGGTCTGAGTGTTCCGGGTGCGGTGCGGGGGGTGCGGCAGGGCTTGCCGCCTTGTCCTTGTTGATGCCTGCATTCTAGGGTATTGTGGGGAACGGACCGTTCCGGGGAGCAGTGCAGGAAGCGGCAGGCGGTGTTGATACCGTTTTATAAAGGGGAATCGGAAAGAGGAATCGGATGGAATGTTATTTGGATAACGCGGCGACAACAAGGGTGTCGGAATCCGTGCGCACGGTGATGGATACCGTGCTGTGTGAGGATTTCGGCAACCCTTCCTCCCTGCACAAAAAGGGGATGGCGGCGGAGAGATATGTAAAGGCGGCGCGCGAGGTAATTGCAGGGACACTAAAGGCGGAGCCGAAGGAGATTGTGTTTACGTCCGGCGGGACGGAGGCAAACAACATGGCGCTGATCGGGGCGGCCCTTGCGATGCGCCGGAGGGGGAAGCATTTCATTGCCACGCAGTTTGAGCATGCTTCCGTGCATGCGCCGCTCGTTTTCCTTGAGGAGATGGGGTTTGAGGTGAGTTTTGCCCCGGTGGATAAAAAAGGGCATGTGATCCTGCCGGAACTGCTTTCGCTGTTGCGGGAAGATACGGTGCTTGTGTCCGTGATGTATGTGAACAACGAACTTGGGGCGGTGCAGGACATTGCGGGGATTGCGCGGGCGGTGAAGGAGAAAAAGCCGGATGTGCTTTTCCACACGGATGCGATCCAGGCTTACGGCAAATACCGCATCTGCCCAAAGCGGGAGGGGATTGATTTGCTTAGCGCAAGCGGCCATAAATTCCACGGCCCGAAAGGGAGCGGTTTTTTGTATATCCGCGACAAGGTGCGCGTGCTGCCGATCCTTTACGGCGGCGGGCAGCAAAAAGGGATGCGCTCCGGCACGGAGAATGTCCCTGCAATCGCCGGGATCGGGAAAGCGGCAGAGGAAATCTATGCGGAGCATGGAAAAAAGGTGGAGTGGCTTTACGCGAGGAAGCAGCAGCTGGTGGAGCAGTTGGGAAGGATGGAGGGCGTGACGGTCCATGCGCTTACCGACCCGCTCTTTGGGTGTGCCCCCCATATCGTCTCCGCGGGTTTTGCGGGCGTGCGCAGTGAGGTGCTTTTGCATGCGCTTGAGGAGCGGGGCGTGTATGTTTCCTCCGGCTCGGCCTGTTCCACAAACCATCCCGGCATCAGCGGGAGCCTTACGGCCATCGGGGTGCCGAAGGAGCTGCTTGATGCGACGCTCCGGTTTAGCTTTTCGGTCCATACGACGGCGGAGGAAGTGGATTACGCGGCAGCGCAGCTTCGGGAACTGCTGCCGGTGCTGCGGCGGTATACGGTGCGCTAGGCGCACGTTTTTGGGATGCATGTCTGTAGCATGTTTTGGAACCGTGAAAATCAAAGAAAGAAGGAAAGTTGTTTGCAAAGGAGGGAGTTTGTACGGATGTACAAAGCATTTTTGTTGAAATATGCGGAAATTGGCCTAAAAGGAAAGAATCGCAATGTGTTTGAGAACGCACTGCGCGACCAGGTGCAGACGGCGCTTTCACGGCTGGGGGAATACCATGTCGTGCGCGAGCAGGGGAGGATTTTTGTCGAATGCCCGGACGGTTTTGACTATGATGAGACCGTCCGTATGCTTAAGACGGTGTTCGGTGTCTGGGGGATCTGCCCGGTCGTTGTGATTGAGAGCACGGATTGGGAGGCGGTCACGGAGGGGACCGGGAATTACATCGAGCAGTTTTACGAAAAAAAGGATTTCACGTTCAAGGTCGAGGCGAAACGCGCGAGCAAGCTTTACCCGATCACGTCGCCGGAGATCTGTGCGCGGATGGGTGAATATCTGCTTGGGCGTTTCCCGCAGCTAAGAGTCGATGTGCACCAGCCAAGCGTGCGTGTCCATGTGGAGGTGCGCACGAAAACCTATGTGTATTCCCAAATTATAAAAGGACCGGGCGGCATGCCCGTCGGCACGGGCGGGAAGGCAATGCTGCTTCTTTCCGGGGGGATTGACAGCCCGGTGGCGGGCTACATGGTCGCAAAGCGCGGCGTTGCCATCGAAGCAACCTACTTCCATGCGCCGCCGTACACAAGTGAGCGGGCGAAGCAGAAGGTTGTGGACCTGGCGCGGATCATCTCGGCCTACACAGGTCCGATCCGCCTGCATGTCGTGAATTTTACGGACATCCAGCTTTCTATTTATGAGACATGCCCGCATGAGGAGCTTACGATTATCATGCGCCGCTACATGATGCGGATCGCGGAATATTTTGCGAAAAAAGATGACTGTCTTGCCCTCATCACGGGGGAGAGCATCGGGCAGGTGGCAAGCCAGACCTTACAGAGCTTAGCGGCGACGAACGCGGTGTGTGGACTGCCTGTGTTCCGCCCGGTGATTGGGTTTGACAAGCAGGAGATTGTTGAGGTAGCGGAAAAAATAGGGACGTTTGAGACTTCGATCGAACCGTTTGAGGACTGCTGTACGATCTTCGTGGCAAAACACCCGGTGACAAAGCCGGTGATCAAGACCATCGAGGCATCGGAGCGGCTGCTTGCGGAAAAGATTGATGGTTTGGTGGAGACGGCTGTGAAAACGGCGGAGGTTATTTTCGTCCGGCCGGAAGGCTGATGCTCTTTTTTGTTGGCATATGGGGGCAGGCTGCGGTCCGTGCGCCCCTTGCGGCATACTTTTCCTGCACGGGTCTGCGCATAAAAAAAAGGGGGATGGCCGCATCGCCGCGGTTTCCCCCCAGACTAAGTATCTTTACCCTTTAGTCAACGATGTAAGGCTTCAATGCTTCCAACACCTTCTCCGTGTCATCCTCGCTGTGGATGTTTAAGTCAATCGGCTTGGAAAGGTCAAGGGAAAAGATCCCCATGATGGACTTTGCATCGATAACGTAGCGGCCGGATACGAGGTCAAAATCAGCATCAAATTTGGTGACATCGTTTACGAAAGCCTTAACCTTATCGATAGAATTTAAAGAAATCCTGACTGTTTTCATTGCGTGTTCCTCCTTAATGGACATTGATTATTATTATTTTCATGATGAGCGCGCACCGCGAACTCCTACTACTATACTACCGTTTGCACCTTTAAATGTCAATATGCAAAGTTCATAAAATTCTTGATACTATAAATTACAAAAGAGAGCAATATACGGAACCGGAAGGAAAAGCAAGATTGGAAAGCAGGATATGCCTGTATCGTGCCGGAATAGACTTCCGGGAGCCATGTGGGCACGGCGGCAGGGAAAAAGGAGTTGGGGCAATATGGGGGATGGTGGATTTTTTGCGGGGGACGGACCGCTTAGTGGGAAAAAAGCGGCATTTTTATCCCTTGGCTGTAAAGTGAATGCCTACGAGACGGAAGCCATGCGGGAGCTTTTTGAAGAGGCGGGTGCGCGGACCGTGGAGTTTTGGGAAACTGCGGATATTTATGTGGTCAATACCTGCACGGTGACGAACATTGCGGACCGGAAGTCCCGCCAGATGCTGCACCGGGCAAAAAAGAAGAACCCGGGCGGGATCGTTGTCGCGGCCGGCTGCTATGTGCAGGCAGCGGGGGAAGCCCTAAAAAAAGAACTCGCGGTGGATATCCTTGTAGGGAATAACCACAAAAAAGATGTGGTAAACCTTGTTGTGCAATATATAAAACAAAAAGAAAAATCCGTCGGGGAACTTACCGGTTCCTGCAAAACGGGGCAGCTTATTTCCGTCACGGAAATTGCGCGGGAGAAAACATACGAGGGGTTAAGCATCCGTACCCACGAAAAAACGAGGGCGTATATCAAGGTGCAGGATGGATGTAATCAATTTTGTACTTACTGTATCATCCCTTTTGCGCGGGGGCGCATCCGCAGCCGCAGCATGGGGGAGGTGGAACAGGAAGTGCGCCGCCTTGCGGCAATAGGTTATCAGGAGATTGTATTGACGGGCATACATTTATCTTCTTACGGGATGGAGGACTACCCGGAAAAAGAACGTTTTTCGCTTGTGCTCCCGGACGGGGACATGCCGCTTGTAAAATTGGTAAAACGCCTGGATTTGGTGGAAGGGATCACAAGGATCCGGCTTGGTTCGCTGGAACCCCGCATCGTGACAGCGCGTTTTGCGGCGGCACTTGCAGAAACGAAGGTCTGCCCACATTTCCACCTTTCCTTGCAGAGCGGTTGCGATACGGTTTTGCAGCGTATGAACCGCCGGTATGGTACGGCGGAATATATGGAGGGCTGCAAGATCCTGCGCCAGTTTTTTGATCGTCCTGCCATTACAACGGATGTGATTGCCGGGTTTCCGGGGGAGACGGAAGAAGAATTCAGGGAGACAAAACAATTTGTAC
>CAYMGZ010000083.1:6789-9379 GCA_964390095.1 uncultured Lachnospiraceae bacterium
GCACATTTTTAAGTATTCGCGCCGGGAGGGCACAAAGGCGGCAGGGATGCCGGGGCAGGTGGATGAGGAAGTGAAGGCGCGGCGCAGTGAGGAGCTTTTGGCTCTGGAAAAAGAGATGCGCCATGCCTACGAGGCTTCGTTTGCCGGGCAGGAGACCGAGGTGCTTTTGGAAGAAGGCATAGAAATTGCGGGGGAGCATTTCATGGTGGGGCATGATAGCCGGTACATGAAATTTGCGGTGCGGACCGATGAAGATTTGTCCAATATGTGCATAAAAGGTCATATAAATGGCGATTTTGCAGGAGAAATTCCGATAATGGAAAGAAAACAATCGAAACAGGATTGAAATTTTTGGCAGTTTGTATTATGATATAGGATAAGTGGTTGATTCGAAAGCCAAATTGGGGATTACAGCAAAGGATGTGAGAACGATGCAGGAATTATCCAACACACAGTATTTTTGTGCGCAGAAGGACCAGGAGCAGGGCGTGAAGGAAGTGATCGCGACGGTTTACCGCGCATTGACGGAAAAAGGATATAATCCGGTCAGCCAGATTGTCGGATATGTGATGTCCGGTGACCCGACCTACATCACCAGTCATCTTGGGGCGAGAAGCCTGATCATGAAGGTAGAACGTGATGAGATCATTGAGGAGTTGTTGAAGGATTACGTGGAGTACCATTTCCGGTAGAAGGTGGGAAAAACTGGAAAGCCTGCCATAGGTTTTATGGCGTGGTTCTTTTTGCGTAACAAACCAAGATGGTTGGTTTATGCAATTTTGTAAGTTTTTTTATGGACTATATGCGGATGCTTCTACAAATGGGAGCAGGATCGCGGAATATACGGGTATAATTATGAGAATAATGGGATTGGATGTTGGCTCAGTGACGGTCGGTGTTGCGGTCAGCGATGAGCTTTTATGCATTGCGCAGGGGCTTGAGGTGATCCGGCGCAAACATGAGAACAAATTGCGCCAGACATATGCGCGCATCGAGGCGCTGGCAGACGAGTATGAGGTAGGGCTCATTGTGGTCGGTTATCCGAAGAACATGAACAATACGGTGGGGGAGCGCGCGCAAAAATGCGAGGCATTTGCACAAGATCTCCACAGGAGGACGGGCATTGAGACCGTGCTTTGGGATGAGCGCCTGACAACGGTCACGGCACACAGGGTGTTGGACTTGGCGGAAGTGGGCCTGAAAAAGAAGATGGCAGTGGTGGACAAAATTGCGGCAGCCGTTATTTTGCAGGGCTATCTGGATTGGCGCGCAAACGGGGAAGCATCAAAACAGAATGTACCGGATGGGCAGTAAAATACAGGGAAAGGTATAGGTTAGGAATGGGTACAGGGAAAAATGCGGACGGGCAGAAGATTTCGTTTGTGGCGGAGGATGGAACAAAGACCGGGTTCTATGTGTTGGGGCAGACGAAATTTTACGGGATCCAATACCTCCTCGTGACGGAAGATGAGGATGGGGAGGAGAAGGAAGTCTACATCTTAAAGGACCTGTCCGGCGAGGACAGCGCGGAGGCACTCTATGAGACCGTGGAGGATGAGGATGAGCTGAATGCGGTTGCCGGGCTTTTTGAGGAGCTTTTGGAGGACGTGGATATTGTTACGGAAAACGATTAGTTTTGGGCATTGGATGCCTTTAAAAGGGCCGTGGAAGGCGGCAGAAATGAGAGGATGTTTTGAGGAAAGAGAATGAACTGCCGGAGGAGAACGGACAGAATTTGGAGAAACCGGCACATCAGGAGAGAAAAATAAAAAGGCCAAGGCCGGCGGGAAGGACCGGCAGGAAACCTGACGGGAAGAAAGAGGACAAGAAGGCGGAGGAAGCACCGGAAAAAAAGAGCGGGAAGGGAAGGAACTTGCCAAAGGGTGCGGTGGTAAAAAATGCATCTACCCCAAGGGCGAAGGCCGTGCGTGGTGCGAGGGTACAAAAAGAAGCCATCGCGGCAGCCACGGAAAATCCCACAGCGCAGGTGATAGAGGAACCGCTGCCGAAAAAGCCATCGCGGGGCACGGGGAGACAGCGGCAAAAACAGCTGCCGGAGGGTACTTCCCGCTTAAAGATCATCCCGCTTGGCGGTTTGGAACAGATCGGCATGAACATTACCGCAATCGAGTATGGGGACAGCATCGTCGTCGTGGACTGCGGCCTGGCATTCCCGGAGGATGATATGCTGGGGATTGACCTTGTGATCCCGGATATCACATACCTGAAGGACAATTTTGAGAAAGTCAAGGGGTTTGTGATCACCCATGGACATGAGGATCATATCGGCGCGCTGCCGTATGTATTAAAAGAGATCAATGTGCCTGTCTATGCCACCAAGCTGACGATCGGCATCATTGAAAATAAGCTGAAGGAGCACAACCTGTTAAAATCCACAAAGCGCAGGATTGTCAAGCACGGGCAGACCGTGAACCTCGGCTGTTTCCGTGTGGAGTTCATCCGCACGAACCACAGCATTGCGGACGCGGCGGCGCTCGCGGTCTATACCCCGGCGGGGCTGATCATCCACACGGGCGATTTCAAGGTGGACTACACGCCGGTGTTCGGCGACATGATTGATTTGCAGCGT
>CAYMGZ010000084.1:0-1563 GCA_964390095.1 uncultured Lachnospiraceae bacterium
TGGAATCCTCGCGGGCCATCACGCTGCGGCTGGAAAGATTTGGATATTTTGAGACGATGTAGGCATCCACTTCCTTGACAAAATCAACATATGCCTTCTGCTCGGTATCGCAGATTTCCTTTTTCACCGGGAGCGTTCCTTTTGCGAGCGCCGGGAACATCCCTTTCCCCTTGTTGATGTGTCGGTCCATGAAGGCGGCATTTTCGGTGGCGGCGGCCAGCACGGATTCCGCTGCCTGCGCATTGCACTGGGCGGTGGAGGAGAAGCCGTAAACGCCGTTTTTGTAGACCCTGGCGCTGACACCGGAAACTTCCATGCGCACATTTCCTGTCAGGTTTCCCTGAATCAAACTCACACCCCTCTGGCGGTTTTCCTGCGCCCTTAACTCGGTATGTACGCCCGAAGCGAAGAGTGATTTTTTGCATGAAATAAAATCTTCTAACATATTAAATTTTGCACCTCGTTTCTACATGGAACAGGTTGGTTCCATGTGAGTGTGTACCAATGTTTTCCGGTACGGATGGATATATGATAACATAGACTATATTAAATTGCAACATATTTTCTGTTCCACGCCACCCCTTTGTCACAGGACGGCATATAAATATGCGCAGGAGAGCACCGTCTGCAGGATCAGGAAACGGAAGACCGTCTGGGTATCCGACCACCCGGCGTTCTTGCGCGCATGGTCGTGCAGCGGGGTGCGCGTGTTTTTTAAGATATGGATCTTCAAAAAGCGCAGCAGGGCAACCTTGACCAGCCCGATGCCGCCATCCACGAGGAAGACAAGGCAAAAGACAAGATAGATGAGCGGGCGGCCGGATTTTAAGGAAAGCAGCGCCATCAAAAGCCCTAATGCCCTTGAGCCGGCATCCCCCATCAAAAGCTTGCTTGGGGAGGCGTTGAACCAAAGGTAGCCAAGCAGGCAGACAACCATCAGCAGGCAGAGCTGGCCATACATCGTGTCGGAGAGTGTCCGGCTAAACAGCACGAAAAACGAAACCAGAGAGATGATTGCAAGGCTTCCGCAGAGCCCATCCACGCCATCCGTGCAGTTCGTGACATTGATCGAAACCCAAATTAAAATCATTGCCAGAATAATATAGATGATTTTTGGCAAAGTAAAGGTGGTGCCCAAAAGCAGGATGGTCATATCTGTTCCGTTAAAATTTACGTATGAAAAAGCGCAGACGAACGCAATCACAAGGTCGATGAGCCCTTTTTTGTATTCGCCCCACGGGGTCTTTGAACTGTCGTCCAGATAGCCGCTTAACATTGCGGCGACCAGCATGATCAGGTAGATTAAAAGTTCTTTTTCAAACGGGACAAAAAGCAGTGCCATCACAAAAAAAACAAGGATGAAGACAATCCCTGCGCCGCGCGGTTTTCCCTGGGAGAGTGCGCCGTTGACGGCAAAGGCACGTCCGCCGTCGCGCGGCAGGACATTTTGTAGGGTCCTTAGCAAAAGGCAGGTCAGCAAAAAAGCAAGGACAAGCCCCAAAAAGGCGATCCATTTTGCGGCAGCATCGGAAAATAATAAGTACAGCATAATAGCCTCCGTTC
>CAYMGZ010000084.1:1573-9311 GCA_964390095.1 uncultured Lachnospiraceae bacterium
TATGCCCCCTATTTTACTACAAAGTTTTGGATTTGTATAGCGAGGAATTATGATTTTTCTTTTTGGGGGATGAAAAAATATCCAATATCTGACGATTTTTGACTGCCATGAAAAAGCGCAGGCAGACAGAAAAAAGTAAGATTTTTTTAAATGTCGAATAATTGCATTCCGTGGGGAAATATGGTATCATGCCCGTTGGACGAATTATCGGCTTTGTTTGGCATAAGAATACGAAAAGCAAGGATGGGGAAAAAATGCAAGAAGAAATCAGGATGGACAATGAAAAAGAACATATTGTATGGAGGATAAAGAAAGGGGCGAAACGGGCTGCTTTCCTGTGTGTGGCACTGATCTGGTGCGAGCTGGCCTTCCACTTTTTTGTGTTCGGCAACATCAGTGGGAACCTTGTTTTCCCGGTGTTGTTTGCGGCGGCGGCAGGGATGCTTCTTTCCGTTGCCACCAGCCCGTTCAAAAAGAAGGGGAACACCATCGTGATGGCCGTGATGCTGTTATTTTTTGCGCTCTGGTATTCGGCACAGACCGTATATGAGCACATTTTTAAAGCATTTTTGTCTGTCAATTCCATCAAGGAGAACGGTGCGGATGCGGTGGGGGAGTTTTATATGCAGGCAATCAAAGGCATCCTCTCACAGCTTTTCCCGATCTTCCTCTATTTTTTGCCGCTGGCGGTTTTTTTGTTCCTGCGCAAAAAACAAAAGTTTTCGCTCCCGCATTGCGGGTGGCAGGGCGCGGCGGTGCAGGTGGCGGGTGCGGTGTTTTTTTATGTGGTGGCAATCGCAGCCCTGCGGGTCCCGGGCAGGGAGCCGTTTACGCCATACGATTTGTATTATAAAGATTTTGTGATGGATCTGTCCATGGAGAAACTTGGGGTACTGACCTCGACGCGCAAGGACATTGCGCATGTATTTGGCAAAGGCAAAAAAGATTCCCTTGACGACGTGATCTTTATCGGACTGGAGGGAACACCGACCCCGGTACAGGCAGCGCAGCCATCCGAAGGACCGGCAGGTGAACCAACCCTGGCACCAACGCCGACCCAAAAAGCGAAAAAGCCGGAAGGGACACCGACCCCGTCACCGACCCCGACCCCAACGCTGCCCCCAACCCCAACCCCGGTCGATACCTCGCCGCATGTGCTTGACATTGATTTTGGGGCGCTCGCGGAAAACGAGACGAAAAAGACCATCAAGAACCTGCATACCTACATGGCAAATTCGGTGCCGACAAATAAAAATGAATATACAGGAATGTTTGAAGGTTACAATTTAATCATGCTGACGGCGGAGGGTTACTCCCAGTGGGCAGTCAACGAGGAGATTACACCGACGCTTTACAAGATGGCACACGAGGGCTTTTACTTTGAGAATTACTACACGCCGCTTTGGTGGACGAGCACGAGCGACGGGGAATTTGTCGAGTGCACAGGGCTGATCCCGACGGGCACGAACAGCTTTTACAAGACGGCGGACCATTATATGCCGCTTGGGTTTGGCTGGCAGTTTCGTAAGCTTGGCTACAGTGCGCGGGCGTACCACAACCATTCCTACACCTACTACCACCGCGACAAGACGCACCCGAACATGGGGTATGATTACAAGGGCGCGAAAGGCGGCGGCCTTGAGGTGAAGCTGACCTGGCCGGAATCCGACCTTGAGATGATGCAGGTTACGGTACCGGAATATATTGGTGACGAGAAATTCCATACCTATTACATGACCGTCAGCGGGCATATGGAATATAACTGGGGCGGCAATTCCATGTCGGCAAAGAACCGCGACTATGTGCGCGACCTTGACCTTTGCGAGGAGGCGAAGGCTTACCTTGCGGCGCAGAAGGAGATTGACCTGGCCATGGAATATCTGCTTGCGCAGCTTGAGGAGGCGGGCGTTGCCGACCGCACGGTCATCGTGCTCTCCGGCGACCATTACCCATACGGCATGGAGAAATCTTCGATTGACGATCTGGCAGGGCATGAGGTGGAGGAAAATTTTGAGCTGTACAAAAGCCATCTGATCCTTTACTGCCCGGGCATGGAGCCGGTGACCATAGAAAAACCGTGTTCGGCACTTGACATCGTGCCAACCGTGCTCAACCTCTTTGGTGTGGAATATGATTCAAGGCTTTATATGGGGCAGGACATCCTGTCCACGGCAGCACCGCTTGTCA
This sequence comes from uncultured Lachnospiraceae bacterium, assembly GCA_964390095.1. Taxonomy (GTDB): domain Bacteria; phylum Bacillota; class Clostridia; order Lachnospirales; family Lachnospiraceae; genus RGIG4057. Next base: position 3,761 of record CAYMGZ010000084.1, read on the forward strand.
TGTTCTCGAACAAGAGCTATATCACGGACAAGGTAATGTACAATTCAAAGACCGGGGAGGTCACGAACCTGACCGGGGAGGAGCTTGACGAGGATTATGTCAAGACCGTGTCCGCGATTGTAAAGAATAAATTTAATATCTCGGCGGCGATCATCACGGAGGATTATTATTCGTATTTGAAAGAGTATCTGCCAAAAGAGTGAGGCAGTTAACAGCCCCATCTTTTCGCGCAAAGGAAAAACGAAAAACCGGGGCATCTGCCAGAAAATGGGTCGGGCAGGGCCCGGGCGGGAAAGATTTCTGTGGAAAACGGAAATCTTCGTATTGACGCGACCTGCGGATTTTTGTATAATGGATGGAAAAAGGGCTTTATCGCCCTTTTCCATGCAAGAAAGGCAGGTAAATACATGTATTCATTTGACGACATCAAAAATTTCGACCCAGAATTGGCAGAAAGCATCGAGCTTGAGGTCGGCAGGCAGAACGACCACATCGAGCTGATCGCCTCGGAGAATTTTGTGAGCAAGGCAGTCATGGCGGCGATGGGCAGCCCGATGACGAACAAATACGCGGAGGGGTATCCGGGCAAGCGCTATTACGGCGGCTGCCAGTTCGTGGACATTGCGGAAAACCTGGCGATTGCGCGCGCGAAGGAGCTCTTTGGATGCACCTATGCCAACGTCCAGCCGCATTCCGGCGCGCAGGCGAACATGGCGGTATTTTTCGCCCTTTTACAGCCGGGGGATACCGTGATGGGCATGAACCTCGCGCACGGCGGGCATCTGACGCACGGAAGCCCGGTCAATTTCTCCGGAAGTTATTTCAATATCGTGCCTTACGGCGTAAATGACAATGGTTTCATTGATTATGATGAAGTTGCGCGCATCGCGAAGGAATGCCGCCCGAAGCTGATTGTGGCGGGCGCGAGTGCCTACGCGAGGAAAATTGATTTCAAGCGTTTCCGCGAGATCGCGGATGAGGTCGGCGCATTTTTGATGGTCGATATGGCACACATCGCGGGGCTTGTGGCAGCGGGCTACCATGAAAGCCCAATCCCTTACGCGCATGTCACGACCACGACGACCCACAAAACCTTGCGCGGGCCCCGCGGCGGCCTGATCCTTTCCAGCGAGGAATTCGCGAACGAGCACAAGCTGAACAAGGCCGTATTCCCGGGCATCCAGGGTGGCCCGCTCATGCATGTCATCGCGGCGAAGGCAGTCTGCTTTAAGGAAGCACTTGACCCGTCCTTCAAAGATTATGCGGCGCGGGTCATCGACAATGCGCAGGCGCTTTGCAAAGGCCTGATGGAACGCGGTTTTTCGATTGTGTCAAACGGCACGGATAACCATCTGATGCTTGTTGATTTGCAGAACATGGGGATCACGGGCAAGGAAGCGGAGCATGTGCTTGACGAGGTCAATATCACGGCGAACAAGAACACCGTGCCGAACGACCCGGCATCCCCGTTTGTCACGAGCGGACTGCGCCTTGGCACACCGGCGGCCACAACCAGGGGGCTTAACGTGCAGGACATGGATGTGGTGGCGGAGGCAATCTCCCTTGCCATCCGTGACCTTGCAAAGAACAAGGAGCAGGTGCTTTCCATGGTGAAAGGGTTGACGGATAAATATCCATTATATTAAAATATATCCGACATAAAAGCAGATTTTTGGCATTGCCTGGGGAAAAGGCATGGGGCTGTTGCACCGGACGGAACAAGATATGGGGGATAAAATCCAAAAGGATGAAAGTCCACGGTTCCCGTAGATGATTTCTTGGTGCGGCAGTCTCTTGCTTTATGCAGACCTTACAGGTAAGGTGGCTCCCGCATGGCGGGGAGGAAAGCAGGAAGGTTGGAAAAATGGAGGAAATCAGGTTCAGCGTAAAAATGAAGGTTAAGACAATGTACCGCTTTTTGATGTATCATGGCTATGTGGGGATATCCGGCATCATCAACCTCATCATCAGCGGCGGTGCGCTTGCCCTCTTAATTGCCGGGGTGGGGGAGACCACGGTCTCAAAAGTTGCGCTTGTGGTCGTGGCAGCGTTATTCACGGTAATCAATCCGCTCTATCTTTATTACAAAGCGGCAAAACAGGTGAAGCTGACACCGATGTTCGCGCAGCCGCTTTCTTATCAAATCAATGACGGGGGGCTGATTGTTTCACAGGGGGAGGAAGAACTTGCGGTTGCGTGGGATGAACTGCGCAAAGTGGTTGAGACAGGAAAGGACTTTTACATCTATTTATCCCTGACACGTGCCTATATTTTCCCGAAGGAAGATTTGGCGGGGCAGGATGGGGCACTGCGCAAGGCAATAGAAAAACATACGAAGCCGGCAGTCTGCAAGCGGAAATTCAAAGGCTAGGACGGCTTTTAGGGAGAAGAGGCGGGTTATGGCAGGATATGGAAATGGACAGGCAGGGTTTCACCATACCGGGGAAACGGTATATGAGAGTGCGGATGCAGGGGAGACGGCGCGGATCGCGGCGGAACTTGCGGGGAATGTAAAACCCGGCACCGTCATCTGCCTTGACGGTGATTTGGGAGCCGGGAAAACCGTGTTTACGCAGGGTTTTGCAAAGGGGCTTGGCATTGCGGAACCCGTGAACAGCCCGACCTTTACAATCATGCAGCTGTATGGGGGAGGGAGGTTGCCCCTCTACCATTTTGACGTGTACCGGATTGCGGACCCTGTGGAAATGGAAGAAATCGGATATGAGGATTATTTTTACGGGCAGGGGGTATGTCTAATCGAGTGGGCAGCCCTGATACAGGAAATCATACCGGATCAGGCGGTTTGGGTGCGTTTGGAAAAAGATTTCCACAGGGGCTTTGATTTCCGCCGGATTACGCTTGGCGGGATGGGAATATTGCAGAAATGAGGTTGGGTGTATGAAGATACTGGCAATCGATGCTTCGGGGCTGGTGGCATCGGCGGCGCTGCTTTCGGATGGCATATTGATGGCGGAATATACGGTGGATTACAAAAAAACGCATTCGCAGACGCTCCTGCCGATGATCGATGAGATTTTGCGGATGACGGAGCAGGAACTTGGGGAGATGGATGCGGTGGCCGTGGCGAAGGGCCCCGGCTCATTCACCGGGCTCCGCATCGGTGCGGCAACCGCAAAGGGGCTTGCCCTGGCAATAAAAAAACCGGTCATCGGCGTGCCGACGGTGGATGCGCTCGCATACAATCTTTTCGGTACCGACCGGCTGGTCTGCCCGCTGATGGATGCAAGGCGCGGGCAGGTGTACACGGGGCTTTATACCTTTGACGGCGGGAAGCTTGTTGTTTTGCGAAAGCAGGAGGTAAGTGAGATTGGCAGGGTGTTAGAGGAATTGAACCGTCGGGGTGGTCCTGTTATATTCCTTGGGGATGGCGTTGCAGTCCACAACAAAACAATACAGGAAAATATGGAAATTCCATATTCTTTTGCGCCATCACATTTGTCGAGGCAAAGGGCAGGGGCGGTTGCCGCACTTGCTGCAATTTATTATGAGGAAGGGAAATTCCAGTCGGCAGCAGAATATGCGCCGGTATACTTAAGGCTCTCACAGGCGGAACGGGAACGCGCCGAGCGCCTGGGGGAATCCGCAGATGCCGGGGAAAGGTCATGAGGGGATGGAAATTCGCAGGATGGAGGAATGTGACCTGGATCAGGTTGCGGCGATCGAGCAGGAAATTTTTTCGGACCCGTGGAGCAGGAAAAGCTTTTTGGAAACTTACCAGAAAAAAGAGAATTGCTACCTTGTGGCAGAAGAAGGTGGGAGGGTCCTTGGGTATTGCGGGTTGTGGACGGTTTTGGACGAGGGGGATATCTGTAACGTTGCCGTGCGCGCGGATGCAAGGCAGCGCGGGGTGGCATATGCCATGCTCACAAGACTGTTAAAGGAAGGGGAAAAGCTCGGGGTGCGGGCGTTCACCTTGGAAGTGCGCCTTAGCAATGCCCCCGCGGTCGCGCTGTATGAGAAGCTTGGTTTTCAGGGGGTTGGGGTGCGCCCGGGCTTTTATACAAAGCCGGATGAGGATGCGCTGATCATGTGGAAAATGTGAAAGGGGCGGACGTTTTGCGAAAGGTTTTGGGGGGTGGGGAGAGGTTTTACAGCAATTTCCACTAGGTTTCGACATAAAAATGTGGTATGATAGCCATACCGGCGGATATGGCGGACAGACTTTCAGGTGGTGAAAAGGGCATGGGCAATGGCATGGAAAAACAGCAGGAAAGAAAGCTGCAGTGCAATAACTGTGGCCGTGAGCTAAAAACAGAGAATGGGATTTTGGTTGAGGATGCGTTTGTCGCGAGCAAGGAGTGGGGATATTTTTCGAAAAAAGACCTTCAGGTGCACAGTTTTATTCTGTGTGAGAATTGTTGTGACAAGATAGCGGGGGGCTTCCGGATCCCGGTGACAGTGACGGAGAAGCGCGAGGTGATGTAACCTCGCGTTTTTTGTATGCACAGGCCTGTGCAGAGGAAGTATGCCACTGATGTGGCGCACAGGCCGCGCACGAGTAGGGCAGATAAACCTTCCCTATTCGATTATGACACCAAAAGGAAGACAACACTACCCCCTTGCGAAAATGGAGGGGATATGGTAAGATAAAACAAAATGGAAAGAAATGGACAGGAATATATATGTTAGATGTTTGTTTGTTGGGAACAAGTGGGATGATGCCGCTGCCGGGGCGGTGGCTGACGGCGCTGATGACGCGCCTGAACGGGAGCAGCCTGCTGATTGACTGTGGCGAAGGTACACAGGTTGCAATCCGGGAAAAAGGCTGGAGCTTCCATGATATTGATATCATCTGTTTTACGCATTACCATGGGGACCACATCAGCGGGCTTCCGGGGCTGCTTTTGTCGATGGGGAATGCGGAGCGCAGGGAACCGCTTTTGCTGGTTGGGCCAAAAGGGCTTGAGAGGGTCGTTTCCGCATTGCGTGTGATCGCGCCGGAACTGCCGTTTGAGTTAAAGTTTTTTGAGCTGGCGGAGAGTGTGCAGGAGTTAAAGCTCGGAACATACCACATTGAGGCATTTCGGGTAAACCATAATGTCACCTGTTACGGTTATACCATCCGAGTAAAACGCAGCGGCAGGTTCTCACCGGAAAAGGCAAAGGAAAACCGGGTGCCGAAGGAACTTTGGAGCCGCCTGCAAAAGGGGGCAGTGATTGAGCAGGACGGGCGGATTTATACGCAGGACATGATCCTTGGACCGGAAAGAAAGGGCATCAAGCTCACATATTGCACGGACACAAGGCCGGTGCCTGCGATTGTGCAGTCGGCGGCGGGGGCGGATTTGTTCATCTGTGAGGGCATGTACGGTGAGAAGGGCAAGGAAGCGAAAGCCTGTGAGCACAAGCATATGACATTTTATGAGGCGGCGGGGCTTGCGAGGGAGGCAAAGGTGAAAGAGTTGTGGCTGACACACTACAGCCCCTCCCTGATCCACCCGGAAGAATTTTTAAAGGAGACGCGCCAGATTTTCGCGGATACTTTCCCGGGGAAGGATAAGAAGAGTGTGACATTGGAATTTGAGAAAGA
>CAYMGZ010000085.1:0-1268 GCA_964390095.1 uncultured Lachnospiraceae bacterium
GAAGGCGGGGAGGGCGGATGTTTTGCTGAACGGCACGCGTTACCGGACGGCAGTGGAGTACAGCCGTTTGGGCGAGGTGAACCGGTTTACGGTCGGGGAGCTTGGCGACGATGGCGACCAGTCGTTATCGTTTGAGGTTGCGGATTCCTGTATCAAGGCGGATAAGACTTACGCGATAAAAAGTTTTAAAAGTTCAAAGGTATCGGTGAATTTCACGGCGGAAGGATTCCCTGGGCTCAGCACGGTCACAACGGGCAAATGGAGTAAGTACGGGAAATATTTTGATAAGGTATCGCTGAAGTTTGTCGAGGCAGATCAGAAAGGGATCACTACCATTTATTTCAGTGTGAAATTCCACAATGCTAAAAATGAGGTTTTTACGGCGGCGGGATTTTTTGCGTATGAGCTGGATATTGAGGAGGATGCCGGGGATACGGGCAACGGGACGGATAACGGAAATACGGGAAATAATACAAATACCGGGGATGGCGGGTCGGGGCAGAAGCCGGCTTCGGATGAAAAGGTTTATACATACGGTGATTTTAATACAGTGGAAGGCAGTGCGGATGTTATTTACAATGGTGAGCATTATCTGGTCAATGCCTCCTGTACCAACAGTGATACTTCCCAGTGGAAATTTAATATCCATGGTTTTGGGAATGGATGGCAGATACAATATGACATTGAGCCGTATCGGTTGGGGGAAAACAAGAGCATTGGGACGGATACGTTTTTACAAGAGGTTTATACAGGGGTTTATGCCTACAATTTCCCGCTTCATGATAAGGATATGATTTCTGTTTCCCCGTTTTATCTGTACAGTAACGCGTCCTATTTTGACGAAATCAGCTTTATGCCGGTTTCCATGCCGGAGTCCGGGGTGATGACCGCTTATTTCACGCTGAAATTCAGCGATGGCCAGGACAATTATTCTTTTGAGGGCTTTATGGCTGTTTGCCCGGGGAAGACTTATGGCTGGAGCGCTGCGTCATTGGAAGGGAAGGAACTGCAGGTTTCCACGGTCGGCCGGACGTATAAAGTGAAGGGCAGCACAAGGATGTATGAGACAGAGGAGGGGAAGGCAGATGTCTATTATGACGGCGAGCGCTATCTTGCGGATGCGTCCTTTACCTCATCCGGGTATATGTATGATTTTACGGTCAGTGGGTTTGACGGTGATAAAAAGCTATCCTTTTCCGTGCATAAAAATTACTTGGCAGAATACCTTGCGGTTGTGGAGGGTTATTTTTTCAAATACTCGGACGCGA
>CAYMGZ010000085.1:1278-9282 GCA_964390095.1 uncultured Lachnospiraceae bacterium
GGACGCGAATTTTTTTGCTTTCCGCTTTCCGTTGAAGGATTCGGGGAAGGATTATGTTTATCCGAAGACGTTATATGGGAATACAGGATATTTTGACCGAATCAACCTGACACCTGTCAAAATGGATGACGGGGGTGTTACGACAGCGTATTTTTCGGTCGTGTTCCGCGACGGGTCCGGGAATTCCCATACGGTCAGTGGGCTGTTGGCAGCGGCGCTGAACAAGAAATATAAGGAAAGTTCTGAAAATAACAGTGCGGGGAATAATGAATCCGGGAATTCGGGCAGTTCCGGCAATGGCGGGGGCTCGGGCAGTTCCGGTTCTACGTCTTTGAATCTCTGTACGGCATGCTATGGCACCGGCAAATGCGGGATTTGTCATGGCACAAGGACTTGCCAGTCCTGCATGGGGCGAGGCGGGATGTCGTATAATACCTGGGGGCAGGGCGGCTCCGGCTGGGTGGAATGTGCGGGCTGTCATGGTAGTAAGAAATGTAAGTATTGCAGTGGTACAGGAAAGTGCAGTACCTGTAATGGTACGGGCAAGAGATAAAGCAGGGTGTTTTAGATAACGAACAATGTTTTGAAGGATAAGGATTGGACTGGTTCTATTTTGCAGGCTGGTTTTTGCGCCGGGGGTATGGATGGCCCGTGGTACAAAACCAGTCTGTTTTTGTGGGGATAGGTTTCTGCAGCGCATAATGCAGGTATTAACCAGAACAAAAGATTTATTAAATGGTAGAGAAATTTATGGTTGAAAAATGTCGGAAGTATTGATATAATGGAAACCGGGAAGCCAAGACGAGGCGGTCTTCACCCTCTTATTTTCTGGAGGGAGTCTTTCCCACCGGACGAAAGGAAGGGGGGATTGCCGATGGTAACTTATGCGGAATTATTCCAATTTTGTATACTTATTGTCGCAGTCATCGGCCTGTGTTATCAGGTGTTCCATGATGATGGGCGAAAAAAATAGCCGCCATTACCCGAAATAATGACGGCTGCCGCGTAATGCGGTAATACATCTTTATGAGGGTGAAACCGTCTCTGGTTTCCCTTTCCGTTCTTATCATAGCACATTTTTTAAACTGCGTCAATAGGGCATTTCACTTTTTTCACCCCGTTTTATCCTCAGAGCTTACTTTACATTATAACCAAAAGGCTTTTTTATGGAGGCTTTGTATTTTTTTGGTGGAAAGTCCGGATGTGAAGTGGTATAATTTTTCGTAGTGATCCTGCGCGTGGGGTCAGGCGTTGATTGTTTTCGGAAAGGATGGGCAGGAAGATGGTCGAACAAAGGGAAAATCCGGGCAGGGGGTTTGATGCGGTTTTGGGGCTGCTTGGCCTGACGCAGGAGGAGGAGCGCGGGGCGCGGGAGTTTTTTGGCGGACAGGCGGGGGAGGAGGTTTTGGCGGGGATTTCTTTTTTGGATTTGGAGGAGATGCCGCGCAAGGTGGTGGCCGATTTTTTTCTGGAGTTGGGGAAGAAAAGGCAATTTGCGGAGTTTAAGCGGTTGTTTTTGCTTGTGTTTGCGAGGGGGCAGGCGACTTGTTACGGGATGATGCCGCCCATGATTTATGGTTCGTGCAGGGAACTTTGCGGTGTGGACGGGGCAAAGCGGGCGGCGGTGTACGGCGCGCTGATCGGGATGAACCTGTGCTGCTTGAATATTTATGCGTTTGATAATTTACTGGAATTTGCGGACCATGACCCGGAAACGTTAAAACGGGCGCTTGCATATGAGAAAAATAAGGCGGTCAACGGGAAGCTTGTTTTGTTGGCGATGTATTTTTGGGTGAAGTATGGCGGCGGGGGGAAAATCGCGGAAGATGATTTATCGTTTTTGGCTCTTTATGAAAAATATGCCGTGATGTGCTTGACTGCACTGTGTTTCCGGAATCCGGCGGATCCGGATTATCAATTGATTCGTGTAACCCCAAAAGAAAATCCGCAGACCGTGCAGGCGGTTTTAAATATATTGCCGGAGGCGGGCGGCATGAGGGCTCTGCGGCAAAAGCTTTCGGGCGTGGGGCATGGCAGTTCGTGGGGGCTGTTCCGGCTGACGGCAGCGATGGCTTATTTGAATTACAGGCTTTCGGAAAGGCTGAAAAATATTGTAGTTCTGTGCGCGGCGGTAAACCCGCAGGAAACGTTAAATTTTATGCAGGACGTTTCGTTTGGCACGCCGCTTGCTGTCTCGGAGGCGGATGACGCGCATGATATGGTGTTTGGGATTGACAGCGAAGTATTGATCCGGTGGGCATATGAAAAGAAGTTCCCAAAGGTTTTAAAACGCCAGATTGCGACGAATACAAGCCGCTATCTTGCGGTTATGAAAACCATGAAGCTGGAAGACGCGAATAAAATGCTTGCGTTTGTCCGGGAGCAGGACCCGGCGCTGCACGCTCAGATTCTTGCGGACAGGGCGCGGGGCAGCGGGGATGGGGAGCGGGAGAAAGTGATTGCGGAACTGATGAAGAAAAGTATGCTTCCGGAGTTGGCGGGAAAGTATCTGCGCGGGGATTGCGGGGCGGAACTGCTTTATCCGGAGAACTGGCTGGACGTGGGGAAACATTATTATGCCGGGGGATATGAGCGGGATTTGGTGGACAGCTATCTTGCCAATTGCGAGGATGCGGTTTTTTTGCGCCGGTGCAGGGTGTATATGCTGGTGTGTCATGGCGGGTATTTTTTCCGGCGCGATGTGACGCATTCGGCTGACCTGCGTGAGACGGCGGATGCGGACGGTGTTGCGGGGATTTTTGCGGATTTTGAGGCGGAGGGCGTGCCGCTTTGCTGGCAGGTTTTTGCCGTGGGGCTGATTTATGATACTTTGCTGCACGAGGCGGGAAAGGAAAGTTTCCTTGCGGAAGCGGCGGATATTTTTGCGGGGTATCTTAAGGAGGATGCGCGGCGGGAGGAACTGGTGCGCGCGTTTGCACAGGCGGATGCGCCGGGGCGCTTTTTCGGGCTTTTGGTGCTGCGGCGGGATGTGGGGAGGAATAAAAATGAAATCCTGGCATACGCGCAGGATGGTGCGAAGTCGGTGCGGCAGGGGCTTTTGGAAATTTTGTGTGGGGAGCGGGGTTTTGAGGCGGAAGTTTTAGGGCTTCTTTCGGCAAAGCAGGCAGCAAAACGGGAGCTTGCCGTGCGGGTATTGGTTTCCTGGCAGGGGGCGGATGTGGCTGCGGATTACCGGGGGATGCTTGTGGAGGCGTTTGGGAGGGAGAAAAACGCGAAGGTCCGGGATCTGCTGCGGGAGGCGTTGCAGAGTTTACAGGCTCCACGCGCGGATTTGGTGGAGGAAATGCACGGGGGCGGACGGGCGCGCGGGCTTGCGTGGGCGTATGAAATGCCGTTTCCTGCGGTACATACACGGGACGGGGGGCTGGCGGAGGAAAAGTATTTACAGGCAGTGCTGTTGTGTTATTCCACGCAGAAGGAAATCGGCTTGTCCGCCCAAAGAGGTGGAGTGGACGGCGGTAGGGTATCCGCCGATGGTTCGGCGGGTTTGGCTTTTACCGGGTTGTCTTCTGCCCATGGTTACGGGATGAGCCAGAAAGCAGAATTTTTGGCGGAAATTCTGGACGGCAGGGAGTTTGCCGCCTACGTGAACGAACTGTTTGACCGGTGGCTTTCTGCGGGTGCACAGGCAAAAAGGCGTTTTGTTCTTTACGTGGCGGCAATCCACGGGGGGGACGAGGTGATTGGGAAGTTTGAGCGCCAGATTAAGGAATGGTCGCAGCACGGGCGGCGTGAGATTGCCTGTGAGGCGGTGCGGGCGCTTGGTTTAAGCCCGTTGCCGCAGGCATTGCTTGCGGTGGATGGGATGGCAAGAAAGTTAAAATCGAGGACGGTGCGGGAGGCGGCGCGCGCTGCGCTGCAGTTTGCCGCCGCGCGGCGAAACCTTACGTGTGAGGAACTGGCGGACCAGGCCGTGCCGGATTTTGGGTTTGATGAAAAGGGGGAGCGGTATTTTAATTATGGGGGGCGCGGGTTTTATGTGGTGCTTACGGCGGAGTTGGAACTGGAGGTGTTTGGGGTGCTGCCAGGGCAAGGGCCTGCCACCAGGAAGAAGTTAAAAAACCTCCCGGCACCGGGCAAAAAGGATGACGCAAAATGCGCGGCGGCGGCTTACGAAGAATTTAAGCAGATAAAAAAGCAGTTGAAGGCGGTGGTGTTGAGCCAGAAACACCGGATGGAGCAGGCACTTGCAACCGCGAGGGAATGGGAGGCGGATGTGTGGGTGCAGCTCTTTGTGAAAAACCCGGTGATGCGCCCGTTTGCGGCGGGGCTTGTCTGGGGGGTTTACAGGGATGGGGAATTGTTGCAGGGATTCCGTTACATGGAGGACGGAACATGGAATACGGAAGAGGGGGAGGAGTTTATATTTCCCACGCCGTCAAAAACCCTGCCGGATGTAAAAATCCGGCTTGTACACCCGTTGGAACTGTCCCCGGGGAAATTGGCGGCGTGGAAGGGACAGCTTTCCGATTACGAGGTTGTACAGCCGCTTGAGCAGCTGGACCGTGCGGTCTACACCGTAACAAAAGAGGAGGCAGGGGAGCAGGAGATACTGCGGTTTTATGGGCGCAGCGTGCCGGGGGTGGTGTTGGATGGCAGGCTGTTGGAATTTGGCTGGCAGCAGGCGCTTGCGGAGGACGCGGGCAGGTTTTTCCGATATTACCGGGTAGACGCGGATGCCGGGCTTGCGGCAGAAATGGAATTTTCCGGGAATTACTCCAACCCGGATTTTGAGAATGGGGAGGTTGTCCTTTACGGGATACGGTTTTACCGGGCGGGAGATACCCGGGAAAAAACGGATCTGCTTAGTATGGCGGACGGGGAGGGGGCTTGTCGGCTGGGTGATGTTCCGGCGCGGTATTTCAGCGAGGTTTTATGGCAGGTCATGCAGACAATTGCTTAAGAAATCAAGGAAAGAAATAAAGGAGGATTTCCAAAAATGATGCAGAGAGACGAAGAAAAGAATGGGAAATGGGCGCAGATGTGTGATGAGCTGGGGCTTTCGCAGGAGGAAAAGGAGGCGGCGTTGGCGTTCCTTTCCGGCGAGGCGGGCGAGGAGGTGCTTGAAAGGATTTCGTACCGGGACCTGGCGGGGGCAAATTCCAGTGCGTTCCAGGTTGCCGCAAATGAGATGATGCGCAAGGAAAAGCAGGAAGGGATCCAAAAATTATTTTTGTTGCTGTTTGCCATAGGGGAGGCGAGCTGTAACTGGCTGCTTTGTAAAATCTACATTAATTATCGGCAGCTTAGCGGGGCTGACCCGGCGAAGGTGACGGCGGCTTATGCCGCGAACATTGGGAGGGCGACCTACCGGACAACGGCGTATGTGATGAAGGATTTGATGTCATTGGCGAAGAATGACCCGGAAATCATGCAGCAGGCGATGGGCTATGGGCGGAGCCTGGGGAGAAATGCCAGACTTATCCTGTCTGCCGCATATTTCTGGCAGAAATACCAGGGCGGTGGGAAGGTGCGTTCCGTAAAAAAGGAAGACAGTGTGTGGATGCGGCAGTATGAGACGATGCTTGCCGAAGCGCTCTGCCATTTTTATGACAATGGGATCGGGGAGGAAAAGGAACGGGAGCTTCTTTCCGGCATTATGTCCGGCAAGATACCGGAAGAATTTTTGAGCTGCAAGGGGAAAACGATCGGGCAGTTGTTCCGGCTGGTTGCGGGCATGGCGTATTTTAATTACCCGCTATCAAAGAAGCTGGAGGATATTGTGCGCATCTGCATGGCGGTAAATTATGAGGAAACGCTGGAATCCATTCGTGTGGTCAGCAGCGATTATCCGCTGGATATCCGGAAGGTGGGCGGCCATTACGACAAACTTTTTGGGATTGACAGTGCGGATTATATTAACTGGGCGAAGGAAAAATCATATGTTGGTATTTTAAAGGAACAGGCGGCCTGCAACTTGGAGGCTTATCTGGGTGTGCTGGAAAAAGCAAAAATTGATGATGCATGCTGGATGCTTTTGCATTTGGAGACACCGGAACCAACCTTGTACAAAAAGCTTGTGGAGGAGAAAAGGAAGGACTACAAGGAGCGGATGGTCGCGGAGCTTACGAAAAAGGACATTCCGGCGGACGGTGATGCGGCAAGGCCTTACCTGCGGGGTGAGAGTGGGATGGATCATTTGTTTGTCTGCTTTTTGGGAAATGATAAAAGGAATTTTTATAGCGGTGGGTACGAGTATGTGATTTTAAAGAATTTTGACAAAAATTTTAAGGATGGGGAATTTTTCCGCCGCTGTGAGGTTTATATGGTTTTTCGGCGCGCCTCCTATTTTTTCCGTGCCCTGATTGCGGATGAGAAACCGGGGGAGGGAAATCGGGTGGATCCGGAGAGGGTCAAAAAATTGTTCCTGGATCTTGACCAGGAAGGGCTGCGGATGGACTATCAGATGCTGGCGGTCAGCACCATTGCGGAAGGTTTATACAGCGGCACGGAGGAGGATTTCCTGAAAGGGGCGATGGAATATTTTTCCAGTTGCTTAAAAGAGAGGAAGAAAGAAACCGTGGACGCGTTTATGGCGGCGGACGTGTATGCGCGTCAGGTTGGCCTGCGGCTGCTTGCCCAAAATGCGGGGGAGAACAAGGAGGAAATTTTAAGGTATGTGCAGGATAGCTCGAAAGTGGTGAAGGAGGAGCTGTTCGGGATTTTATGTGCCAGGAAGGAGTGGGAGGAGGAAATCAAAGGGCTTGTTGGCGCGAATTACCGGGAGTTGTTTTCACAGGCGATGGAGAAGGAGAAAAATGCAAAGGTGCAGGAACTTCTGGGGAATGTGCTCGGCGCGGAGGGTGGTGCCGCGGGCGGGGCGGAAGTGCTTTCGCGCGAGGATTTGGTGAAAAGCCTGCACAAGGGCGGCAAAAAGAGAAGCCTTCTTTGGGCGTATGAAACGCCGTTTTCCGCGGTGCATTTTGCAGGGAGTACGAAGGACGCGAAGAAGGATGCTATCGTGGCCGATGAGGAATATCTGCAGGCGATCCTTCTGTGTTATGTGTCCGCGAAGGATGCTTCCGCATCCACGGCGGCAGGCGGCGGCGGGATCAGCAAAAACGCGCAGTTTTTGGCGGATGCGCTGTGCGCGGATGAATTTGCGGTATATGTGAACGAATTGTTTGACAAATGGCTGGCGGCGGGCGCGGAGTCAAAAAAGCGCTGGGTTTTGTATGCGGCGGCGATCCACGGCGGCAGCGGTATGGTGACGAAGCTGGAGCACCAGATCAGGGAGTGGCCGCAGGAATCAAGGGGTGCGATTGCGTGCGAGGCGGTAAAGGCGTTAAGTTTAAGCCCATTGCCGCAGGCGCTTTTGATTGTGGACGGGATTGCGCGGAAGTTTAAGTTCAAGCAGGTGCGGGCGGCGGCGAATGATGCGCTTGTGTTTGCGGCCGGGCAGCTTGGTATTACAAGGGAGGAGCTGGCGGACCGGATCGTGCCGGATTTTGGTTTTGACGAAAATTTGGAGCGGTGTTTTGATTATGGAACGCGGGCTTTTCTTGTTACGATGACCCCGTCGCTTGAGATCGAGGTGTACGAGGCAAAGCGGGAGGAAGATGGCGGCCAGGGGGAAAATGGGGGCGGCGCGGATGCTGCGGTTTCTGCTCCTGCCATGCAGCATTTTGTGCGCGCAAAGAAGCTGAAAAACATCCCGGCACCGGGCGCGAAGGATGACGCGGAGCGGGCGAAGGCGGCTTATGAGGAATTTAAGCAGCTCAAAAAGCAGATGAAGGCGACCGTGACAAGCCAGAGGGCGCGGCTTGAGATGGCGCTTTCCACGGCGAGGGAGTGGGAGATTGCGGCATGGAAACAGCTTTTTGTGAAGAACCCGGTGATGCACCAGTTTGCGATCGGGCTGATCTGGGGGATTTACGAGAAGGGGAATTTGCTGCAAAGTTTCCGGTATATGGAAGATGGCTCGTTTAATACGGCAAAGGAAGAGGAGTATGAGCTTCCAAAAAACGGTAAAATCGGACTGGT
>CAYMGZ010000086.1:0-9275 GCA_964390095.1 uncultured Lachnospiraceae bacterium
AAAATAAAATGGACTTTTCCAATACAGTGTGCTATGATGGGAACGATATCCTTGTAGAACCATTTGTAAAATCACCTTCCCCTGAACTTATGGGTGGATGGATGGAGGAACCCGTTTCGATATGGCAGAATTTATAGTTACCGTCAAAAACCAAACCCTTTCCTTTCACACAAACGAAAATGTTTTTTCGCCGGGGGCGCTTGATTGCGGCACGGCAGCAATGCTTTCCGCGGTGGAATTTTTGCCGGGGGACAAGGTGCTCGACCTTGGCTGCGGCTATGGCCCGGTGGGGATTCTTGCCGCAAAGCTCACATCCCCGGGTCAAGTAACCATGTGTGACATCTCGGAGGATGCGCTGCAGCTCGCACAGGAAAACGCTGCCCGCAACGGCATCCCCGTCGGACGGGATGCCCTGCACATTTTAAAAAGCGACGGCCTTTTTGCCATCCCTCACTATGATTACACAAAAATCTTAAGCAACCCGCCCTACCATACGGATTTTTCCGTTGCAAAAAGCTTTATCGAGGACGGATATTCCCACCTTGCGGAAGGTGGCAGGATGTATATGGTCACAAAACGGCGCGAGTGGTATAAAAATAAACTGATCGCGGTTTTTGGCGGGGTGCAGATTGACGAGATCGGCGGATATTATGTATTTATGGCACAAAAGCGCGCAAGGGGGAATGGGCGGGCAGGGGTCTGCCCCAAAAACCCGGCGAAACTTTCCAAAAAACTTGCAAGAAAAAACATGCGGAAACACCGGATATAGTGTTTCCGCAAAACCAGAAACCGGAACAGCTTTTATACCATTGCCCCCTTGATTGCCCCCATCAGCTCCCCATACGTCTCATACGCGGCAAGTTCCGGGTGCTCCGCCTTGATCTTTTTTGTGCTCCGGAACAAAAATCCCGCCTTGCTCGCCAAAATCATCCCAAGGTCATTGTAGCTGTCGCCGCTCGCGATGGTATCGTACCCAATGGACTGCAGCGCCTTGACCGTAGCCAGCTTTGAATTTTCGATGCGCATCCGGAAACCTGTGATTTCCCCGTTTTGCGCAACCTCAAGCGAATTGCAGAAAATGGTCGGCCAGCCAAGTTTTTTCATCAGCGGGGCCGCAAATTGCGTAAAGGTGTCGCTGATGATGATGACCTGGCAAAAAGACCGCAGTTCGTCCAAAAATTCCTTCGCCCCCGGAAGCGGGTCAATCTTTTCGATCGTGTCCTTAATCTGTGCAAGCCCAAGCCCGTGCTCCTTCAAAATACCGATGCGCCAGCGCATGAGCTTATCGTAATCCGGCTCGTCGCGCGTTGTCCTCTTTAACTCCGGGATGCCGCTCGCCTCAGCAAACGCAATCCAGATTTCCGGCACCAAAACACCCTCCAAGTCTAAACATGTTATATACATTTTGTGATTCCTCCAGTCCTTAATCATTCATATTTTCCTTTATTTTTTTCATTCTGTCAAACCAGTATTCCCCTGTAGCAGAAACAACCCTTCCCGGCTGCCATAAAACGCGGAAGCTATGTCTTCCCAAAAACAGGGAAGCTATATGTCTTCCCAAAAACAGGGAAGCTATGTCTTCCCAAAAACAGGGAAGCCATGGCAGGCTGCCACAACTTCCCCTAACATCGGATCAAAATACCTTCAGAATGTCCGTCGGCTCCTTGCGTTTCGGCTTTTCCGGGCTCTGGGCAGCCTTGCCGAGGGCGATCACCGCAACCACGGTCTCCGTCTCCGGGATACAGAGCAGCCCACGAAGCTTGTCCGCGTCGCGGATCCCCATAATCAGCGTGTCAAGCCCCATGTCCGCTGCCCGCAAGATAAAGTTCTCATTATGTAAGCCAAGGTCGTAATAGCCCCAGCCATTGCCGCATTCATTGGTCGGGTTCCCGTCGCGCTCAAAGCCGGAGCGGTTTGCCACAAACGTCGTGACCACAAGCGCAGCCCCCGCAGCGCTCGCCGCGTTAAAAGCCGGCAGGCACTGCGCCGAAACCTTTTTGGCCATCTCATCCGAGAGCACCGCATAATAGCGCGCCGTCTGCGAATTTTTCCATGACGGTGCCTGGATGGCCGCGTAGACAAGCTCCTTTACCTCCTCCTCCGTTACCTTGCGCGACGCGTCAAACGCACGGATGCTCCTTCTTTTCTCAATCAATTTTGTAAACTCCATCGTATCCTCCATTTCCGCTAAGGGGCTTCCCCCTGCGCCATACCATGATCTACCATAAAAAGCTTTCTTTCCGGCAGGCATAAACCGAAATCAAAGCGCCGCCATCCATCCCGCTCTTATTGTGTTGCATCCAGTATAACGGAAAACCGTCCAAAATACAAGCAAATTATCTGCCGGCAATCCCTCATTTGTGAGGGGGAAGCCGAACGGTTGCCCTCATTCAAACTGCGACGCATACAGCTGGTAGTAAAACCCTTTTTTCGCCATCAGTTCCCCATGTGTCCCCTGCTCCACCACATCGCCGCCATCCACCACCAGAATCCGGTCGGCATGCTGGATGGTCGAGAGGCGGTGCGCGATCACAAAGCAGGTCTTTCCTGCCATCAGCCGCCGCATTGCCTTTTGGATACGGATTTCCGTGCGTGTATCCACATTTGAGGTTGCCTCGTCTAAAATCAGCATTTTCGCGTCCAGCAGCATGGCCCGCGCAATGGTCAAAAGCTGCTTCTGCCCTTTGGAAATATTGACACCGTTCTCGCTCAACACCGTCTGATAACCTTCCGGCAGGCGCATAATGTAAGAATGGATATGTGCGGCCTTGGCTGCTGCCACCACTTCCTCCATCGTCGCGCCCTCCCTGCCGTAGGCAATGTTCTCAAAAATCGTCCCGCCAAATACCCAAGTATCCTGCAATACCATCGCGTAGGCGCGGCGCAGGCTCTTCCTTGTAAATTCCCTGCCCTCCTTGCCATCCACATAAATCCCGCCCGCGTCCACGTCATAGAAACGCATCAGCAGGTTGATGATCGTGGTCTTGCCCGCCCCGGTCGGCCCCACGATGGCGGTCATGCTGCCCGCCTGCGCCGTCATATACAGATTTTTGATGATCATCCTCTCCTTCGTGTACCCAAAACGCACCCCTTTCATCTCCACCGTACCGCGCACATCCACAAGCGGCATGGCACCGGGTACATCCGCCACCTCCGGCTCCTCATTAAGAAGCGTAAAAACGCGCTCCGCCGCCGCCAGGGCGGATTGCAGCTCACTGATGATATTTGCCGCCTCATTGATCGGCCCAGAAAATTTGCGCGAATATAGCACAAACGATGAGATATTCCCAAGGGTCAGGCTGCCAAGCAGATACAGGATTGCCCCAAACACCGTTACGAGCGCCAAGGAAATGTTATTGATAAAATTGACGGTCGGCCCGACAAGGCAGCTATAATAATCTGCCGTGTAATACGCATCCACCGCCTCTTTGTTGATTGCGTCAAAACGCCCCGTGATGACTTCCTCCCTGGCATATGCGCCAATCGTCTTCTGCCCGCTTACCATCTCTTCCACAAAACCGTTCATCTGCCCGAGCTTTGCCGAGCGCGTCCTAAAAAGCGGCCTTGTCTTTCCCGCCATATATTTTGTATAAAATATTGACATCGGGATCGTGACGACCATGACAAGGATCAGTTTCGGCTCGATGGACACCATCATCGCAAAAGAGCCGGCCACCGTGATCACACTTGCGCAAATCTGCACCAGATCCGTCGAGAGCGAGGTATTGATCACATCAATGTCATACGAGACACGGCTGATGATATCACCGGACAGATGCGTATCAAAATACCCTACCGGCAGCGACAAAAGCTTGCCAAACACATCGTCGCGCATCTGCCTTGCCATCCGGCGGCTGATGGTCTGCATGACGACCGAGAGCAGATAGGAAAACAGCGATGACACAATATAGAAAATAACCATCAAGCTCGAATAGTAAAATACAGTATTAAAATCAACTGCCCCCTTCCCCGGCTCGATCGCGTCAATTGCGCGCCCGGAAAGTTTTGGCCCTATAAGTGCCAGCAGATTCCCGCTGATCGTTAGCAGGAGGGCAAGCAGCAAAAACAGGCGGTAATGGCCCAGATAGCCCCAAAGCCCACGCAGTGCCCCCTTCGCATCCCTTGGCTTGTGGCTCTCCTTGCGCCCCGCGTTCTCCACATTAAATTGTTTTGAATTGCCAATTCCATTCGCCATAACGTACCCTTTCTTTCCGGCAGCCCTACGCCTTTGCTCCCATCCCGCCCATCTGTACCTCATAGATTTCCCGGTAAACTTCACAATTTTCAAGCAACTCCTTATGGGTGCCATAACCGATCGGCTCCCCTTCCTCCAACACAAGGATATGGTCAAGCCCCATCAGGGAACTGACGCGCTGTGCGACCATCACGATCGTTGTCCCCGCATAATGCGCGCGGATCGCCTGGCGCAGTTTCGCGTCCGTCTTATAATCGAGTGCGGACGAAGCATCGTCCAGGACGAGGATATTTGTTCTCCCCGCAAGCGCCCGCGCAATCAGCAGGCGCTGTTTCTGCCCGCCGGAAAGATTTGCGCCGCCGATGGCCGCCTCATACGAAAATCCCCCCTCCTTTTCCATGATAAAATCGTAGGCGCAGGCATCCTTCGCCGCCCGCTCCAACGCCCTCTCATCCAATTCACGCCCAAAGCGGATATTTTCGGAAAGGCTGTCATGAAAGACCGTATCGTTCTGGAAAACAACCGAGAATTTTTCCCGCAGTTCCTTGGGCCTGTACTCCCTCACATCACGCCCATCAATTTTAATGCAACCGTCGTTGACATCGTAAAAACGCATCATCAGGTTGATGACCGTGGATTTCCCGCTCCCGGTCGCCCCAAGGATGCCAAGGCTCTCACCCGGCATGATCTTAAAGTTAATATTTTTCAGGCAAAGTTTTTCTTCACCGCCATCCCCGGCATGGTAGCCAAAGGAGACATGGTCAAATTCAATGCGCGCACAAGGGGCTGCCCCGCTACCAACGCCGGGCAGCGAAGCGGCTTCTTGTGCAAACGAGGCTCCTCCGCTGGCATCCACACCAGCTGCCGCCCGCACAAAAAGCTCATCCCCCGCATCCAGCACAAGCGCAATGCGGTCCGCGCTCGCCGCTGCCTTGGAGATATCGACAAACACCCTCGTGATTGACATCATCGCGTTCAGGATCATCGTGAAATAGGACAAAAATGCCACAATCTTGCCCGGCATGGAATCCCCCGCATTGACACGGTAAGCGCCTACCACGACGATTGCCGTCAGCCCGAGGTTTAAAATCAGGTTCATCATCGGGCCGGAAATTGCCATCGTGATGCCCGCCTTAAATTCATTTTCGGCGAGGATGCGGTTCTTTTCCTGAAAACGCCCATATTCGTAATCCACCTTCGAAAGCGCCTTGACCACGCGGATCCCACTGATATTCTCGCGCATCACGCGCACGATAGAATCTACGGACTGCGAGACTTTTGTATAAAGGGGGATGCCCTTCTTCGAGACACGGTAAACAATCCCCGCAAGCAGCGGCAGTGTCGCAATCAATACAAGGGTCAATACCGGTTCGAGTGTGAAGGTAATGATCGTACCACCTAACAGGATGAGCGGGGCACGCACGCCGATGCGCTGCACCCTGCCAATCATCGAATGCACATTGTAGCTGTCCGATGTCAGGCGTGAAATAAGGGAAGGAATCCCAAACTTGTCCGTCTGTCCGCCGGAAAGGTACATGATTTTATAAAAGAGGTCATGCCGGACCACTTCGATCGCATCCCGCGCCACCTTTGATGCCATGCGGTTCGCCCTGATGTTTAAAAGGCGTGCCGCCACCGCGAGCCCTACCATCACAACCCCCCACCACAAGACAATCGATATTTGCCCGGTAGGCACCACATGATCCAAAATATAGGCCAGGACCCATGGCAGCCCAAGGTCGGCAAAAGTTCCAAGCACTTTAGTCAAAAATCCCCGGAGCATCGCCCACCGGTATGGTTTCAAGTAATGTAAGATCATCTTCATATCATTTCCCCCGCACAAAAAGAGAACGATGGTTCCCACAAGAAACACCGTTCCCTAAAAATAGTTCACCGGAAAAAAATCTCCCCGGTCTTTTCATCCATCCGTTCCACGATCGCGAGCGATTCCAGACGCATCCCCATTTCGCGGATCACCACACCGCCGGACTGGAAACCTTTCTCCACCGCGATGCCGATTCCCTCGACACGCGCCCCGGCACAGGCCACCAGCTCAATCAATCCCAAAAGGGCGCAGCCGTTTGCCAGAAAATCATCGATGATCAGCACCCTGTCCTTTGGCCCGATGAATTTTTTCGCGATTATGACATCATACTTCCTTTTATGCGTGTAAGATTCGATCTTTGTCGAATAAACTTCACCGTCAATGTTAATGCTCTGCACTTTTTTGGCAAACACGACTGGTACATTAAAATATTGCGCCGTAATACAGGCAATCCCAATGCCCGATGCCTCCACGGTCACGATTTTTGTAATATCCAGGTCCGCGAACCGCCGTTTGAATTCCTTCCCAATCTCATTGATCAGTGCGATATCCATCTGGTGGTTCAAAAAACTGTCCACCTTTAAGACATTTCCGGGCTTTACGATACCATCTTTCCGGATCCGGTCGATTAACTGCTGCATATTCCTGTATCCCTTCACCTTTTTGTTTTTGCGCGGCGCTTTACGGACTTTTTCTATTCCTGTTTATTTTCCTCCTGCTTTCCTGCCCGCTAAATTTCATTTCCCAAACTTTTTGTCTGCGCCGGTTCAAATTTTTTACTGGATTGCCCGTGCTTTTAATACACCTTCAATTGCATTGACTTTATCCACCAATTCCGCCGTCGCCCTCGCGCAGATATCAAGCACGGTGTAGGCATAATTGCCCTTGCTCTTATTTACCATCGTCTCGATGTTGATCCCCACCGCGGAAAATACGCCCGTAAACTGTGCAAGCATATTCGGGATATTTTTGTGGCAGATACAGATGCGTGCCGCCGTCTGGCATTTGCCGGCATCCATCGCCGGGTAATTCACCGAATTGGTGATATTGCCATCCTCAATAAATTCCACAACCTGTTTGACTGCCATCACGGCACAGTTATCCTCGGACTCTGCGGTTGATGCACCAAGATGCGGGAACGCGATCACATGTTCCATGCCCGCGATCTTCTTCGTCGGGAAGTCCGTCACATATTTTGCAACCTTGCCGGAAGCAAGCGCCTCACCCATGTCATCCTCATTCACCAGAAGGTCGCGCGAGAAATTTAAGATCACAACGCCGTCCTTCATCATCGAGAGGGAAGCTTTGTTGAACATCCCCTTCGTCTCGTCAAGCAACGGCACATGCACCGTGATATAGTCACATTCCGCAAAAATTTCCGAATTTGATTTGACAATTTTTACATTATGGGAGAGGTTTAATGCGTTGGCCACCGAGAGGAACGGGTCACAGCCGATGACTTCCATGCCAAGGTGGGTTGCGGCGTTCGCAACAATCACGCCGATTGCGCCGAGCCCGATTACACCAAGCTTCTTGCCCTTGATCTCCGTCCCGGCAAATTTTGCCTTTGCCTTTTCCATCGTCTTGCCGATTGCCTCATCGTCCTTGTTCGCCGTCACCCAGTCCATGCCGCCCCGGATATCGCGCGCCGAAAGGAGCATCCCGGCAAGCACCATCTCTTTCACGCCGTTTGCGTTTGCGCCCGGTGTGTTGAAGACTACAATGCCCTCCTCGGCACATTTCTCAAGCGGGATATTATTGACACCCGCCCCCGCACGCGCAATCGCCAGCAGGTTTTTCGGGAGCGTAAGTTCATGCATCGCCGCACTCCGGACCAGAACGGCATCCGCCTCCGCAAGATTGTCGGTTGTCCCGAAGGTGTCAGGTAAAAGATTCATGCCGACCTTTGCGATCGGATTTAAACAATTTACTTTGATCATAATTATTCTCCTATTTGAGTTCCGCAGCCCCCCTCCCAGCACCAATAACTGTGGAAGGAATCTCCCCTCCGCACAGCTTCAGGGAAATTCCTTCCGGCGCTGTCCGGGGGGCTGCTGATTTTTAAGTTCCGCAGCCCTTATGCATTCTGCGATTCGAATTCTTTCATGAATGCGACAAGTTTTTCCACGCCTTCGATCGGCATCGCGTTGTAAATGCTTGCCCGCATGCCGCCGACGCTTCTGTGCCCTTTGAGGTTCTCAAATCCTGCTGCCTTTGCTTCCTTGACAAATTTTGCATCCAATTCTTCGCTGCCCGTCACAAACGGCACATTCATCAGGGAACGGTCTTTCTTTTCCACCGTGCCTTTAAAAAGCTTGCTTTCATCAAGGAAATCATAAAGGATCTTTGCTTTCTTCTCGTTATATTCCTTCATTGCCGCAAGGCCACCACGTTTTTTCAGCCACTGGAATACCTTGCCGCAGATATAGATGCCATATGCCGGAGGGGTATTGTACATCGAACCGTTGTCCGCATGGGTCTTGTAACGCAACATTGTCGGTGTTCCGGGAAGCACGTCCTCCGTGACCAGATCCTCACGGATAATGCTGATCACAACGCCGGCCGGGCCAATGTTCTTCTGCACGCCGCCATAAATTACACCATATTTTGTCACGTCAACCGGCTCGGAAAGGAAGCACGAGGACACATCTGCTACCAGATCCTTCCCCTTGGTGTTTGGCAGCTGCCAGAATTTTGTGCCATAGATTGTATTATTCTCACAAATATAAACATAGTCCGCATCTTCCGGGATCGCAAGGTCGGAGCAATCCGGGATGTAGGAAAACGTCTTGTCTGCGGAGGAAGCTACCGCGACTGCCTCGCCGTAAAGCTGCGCCTCCTGGTAAGCCTTCTTTGCCCACTGGCCGGTAATGATATAGGCGGCCTTTTTGTTTTTCATCAGGTTCATCGGGATCATCGCAAACTGCTGGGAAGCACCGCCCTGCAAAAATAATACTTTATAATTGTCCTGAATCCCCATCAGTTCCCGCAAATCCCTCTCGGCAGCCGTAATAATCTCCTCGTATGCCTTTGAGCGGTGGCTCATTTCCATGACGGACATCCCCGTTCCCCTGTAATCGAGCATCTCCTCCGCCGCTTCCTTCAGTACCTCCTCCGGCAACACCGCCGGACCTGCAGAAAAATTATAGACTCTACCCATGTTATGTAACCCTGCTACTAAATAGCTTTTCCTTTCCTAGTTTTTTGTTTTTGCCCTTGGTTTTCGGGACTTAACCATTGACCAGTTGCACCCAC
>CAYMGZ010000087.1:0-9269 GCA_964390095.1 uncultured Lachnospiraceae bacterium
GGTCTTCCGTAATACTCTGCATATCCCAGCTTTTCTTCTGGCCATATCGGGAAATTAGGTATGTAACTGCTTGAAACACCATTAAAGGCAATTGTCAACTTTGCCGCATCTGTCCGTGTCCCAATATATTTTACATTTGGTCTATCAAATCCAAGAGGCTCACTCCCCGGTATTAAATAACCAAATTCCGCACAACACTCATGCGGTACAATTTCCAATACAACAAAAGGATTTTCTATTTTTAAAAATTCAAAATCCCGATTTTTATGTATTACATAACTATAACCATACTCCCTAATATCGATTGTCATAGTTTTGTGATTTTTAATTTCAGTATCAAAGTTCGCATAATCATATACGACTTTTGTTGGTTCTAAGATATCTTCGTTTTTTACCCCCGCTTCCACCATCACCCCACTATCCTTCTTCCACCACCTTCTCACGGCCGGCGTGACACTTACTGCAAACACTGTCACAACCAGAATCGCCGCAATCAAAATCTTCCTTTCCCTCATCAGGCCGCCTCTCATTTCCCCGTACCTACACGGTTAAAAACATTCCAAAAAACATCTAAAATCCTCTACCTACCACTACTGGTTCCGCAGGCTGATACAGCTTGTTGTCTTGTAAGTCCGCCCTGCATATTCAAAATCGATCGTCACAGCTACAAGTTTTTGTTCCTCCCCGACCTTCTCCACCTCAAAAGATTTACAGTAACGGGCTAAAAGCGGCGGATCCGCTTCGTCCGGGTTCTTTGAAAATAGAAGCTCATTTTTTGCAGTGTCCAAAGTAAAATAATAGGTATTTCCCGGCGTTACTACTGTAAGCTTTGGTGTTCCATCCGTCTTTATAAAATCATATTGTTTCGCTTCAATCAATATATCATTGAACTGGTTCATTGCAATTTGTGCTTCTGATTGCAGCTCCACTTCAATATTCGCCACACGGTAACTGTTTGCGGCCGTGATAATAAACCCCGCCGCCGCGACCATTACAATGCTCATGATCAGGATTGTGACAACCATCTCGATTAAAGTAAAACCACGTTGATCCGCCTTTGCCCAAAGGAAACTTTTTTGTCTATGGTTTCCATACTTTGCATTCCCCTGCATTCCATTTTTCCTCCCTTTTTTCCTTATTGCAGGCGGTATCGCCCGGTTTCTTCATAAACCCGGATTGTCCTTGTGTTCGTGCCTGTGATCACAATCCGGTCGAACGAAAGGGCTTGTGCGCCAAGCGCTTCTGTATCAAACAAAAGCGAACCATTCCCTTTTTTAAACTTGATTGTGAAGCTATGTTCCTCATCAACCGTAACGGATTTGGAAGGAACATCCTGGACAAAGCAAATTTCCAGCCCGCCATCCCCTAATTCCACTTTCTCTTTCACGGTTCCGCCATCCACGTAGATTGTACCATAATAAGCGTTTCCTTCTTTGCTGACCACTAACTTCACCGCGCCATCCACACGGCTCATCGAATCCATTCGCGTCCTGTCAAGGAGTTTAGCCAATTTATCGGTGCAGCCATTTGCTTTTGCCCGGCTGATGGTGGAAAGGGATATGACCGAGGCCGCCGAGATAATTCCGACAATCAGCACCACAACAATCAGCTCCACCAGCGTAAACCCGCTGTTGTTTCCTTTTCTTTGCTGTTTTTGCATCTTTCCCTTCCTCTCTTTTTTCATATAGTTGGCGATTCATTATCGCCAACTGCGCCGGGCGCGGCCGCTCTGCGGCATCTACAGCTTCGTGCTACAAATCTTCCTTAATTTTTCTCCCAATTCTCAAATGTAACGACAATATTCCTCGCTTCCGCCTTTTTGTCGCCTTCCCCACTTCCGGACGGCAGCGGATAATTCTTAAAATAGCGCTGGAGGCTCTCGTTTTTGTCAATAAGTTCCTTCATAAAGGAGCTTCCGCCTGTGATGTTGGCACCCCGCACGGTGATATCGTCCGTTGCAAGCATCATGCCGGTAAAGGCACCGCCCTGCATTGTGATCTTTCCCCTTGCAATGACGATCCCCTTGAAGGTCTTTGAGTCCAGTGCCAGGTCATGACCCGCCACAATCACCTCGTAGCCGTCATTTCCCGCATCTTGCGCACTTTCCTTTTTTTCCATGTCCTTGTCAAAATACAGGTGTAGTTCACCGGAAGGCAGTTCACTGGTACGGATGATGTTGTTCACCAGGCTTGTGCCCGCAACACCGTTGAAATCTTCATCCAGCATAAAAAGCAGGCCGGAAAACTTACGTTTCAGTTCCGACTGTTTCTTCAATGCTTCCCCGGCATCGATCGTCCCACTGACCACATCCGTGATCTGGGGGATGTCATCCACATTCTTTACGCGCAAAACAGTACCATTAGTATGTATTCTCCCTGCTTCTGGCAACTTCACCTCGCCAAGTTTCAGCACTTTCGCATACGTGTCCAGCTGGCTCTTGCATGCCCTGCTGTAATCAAGGAAATATTCCTGCGCCGTCGCGCTTGTTTTAAACTTAAGATAAACATAATAAAGTGGTTCACTCTCCGATAAAAAGCATACCGGGACAACCTCGCACGGCGTGGCTGCAACATACTTTGCCAGACTGATTTCCCCATCCGTGCCAAATTTTGCCGCAGTATCCACGTAAGCCGCAATCCCGCCTTTTCCCTGTATCTCGTCATATTCCGCTTTTGTCAGCGGATTGTGTCCGTATTCCTTGATGCATTCCCCCGGCACAAGATAAGCCAGCTGGTTTCCCTTGTAACTGATGGTCTCGCCCTCCATGATCTGGCGGTAGGAACTGGCGGATGCATCCCCGCCATAGATGTTCGGAACCTCAAGGCTGCTCCTGCCCGCAAGCCATAAGATATCCAAACCGCCAAGATCCAGCGTTGACCTGCCCGAATTGATGACGATGGCACTGCTGTCCGAAAGCGCCGCCCCGCCGCCCACGGTCGTATAACCATAGTAATTCCCCGTAATGCGGACGGTAGAATTTTGTGCACCCACCGTCATGTCATCCGCCACATAACAATTTGCATTTGTAATTTGGATGGACTGTCCGCCTGTCGCGCCCGTCCGGTCACCGACCGTAAGGATATTTTTCGTCCACAGGTCCACATTCCCCAAAAGCCCGGAAATGTCAAGTGTCCCGCCGCGTTCCGTGCGGATCTGGGAACCCGCGATCAGCTGTTTCGCCGCAAGGGTAAGCTTCCCTGTATTATCCGCCACCACGCTGTCCCCGGCATACACACTCCCAGACACATCGCTTGCACTTTCGGGTACCAGGAAATTTTCATCCGTGATGATTGCATAATCCATATAATTCCCCTTGATGGTCACAGGGGTTTCCACGTCCAATTTCGTGAAATCAACTTTCACCCGCACATCGGTTTTAATCTTTGTCTCATAACCATTTTCCTGATAGGCAACGGAAAGCCCCTTTAAAACAACGTCATTTCCTTCCACAACTGCCTTTAAGCTCCCGCCACCCTCAAGGTTTAACAGGCGAAGCCCGGTGCCGTAAACCGCCGGGTCAACCCCCTCAAAAAGCGTGCCATTTAAAGTCCCGTCCTCCGCTTTGACCAAAAGCTCATTTTTTACCGGAACCTCCACCCCTTCGCTCGCCGCACTCCCTGTCAGCCGGAAAAAAAGTTCCTCTTTCACCTTTGTTTTCAAAACGGTATCATTGTCCTCGGAATAATGTGTCAGCACATAGGTATATGCCTCCCCCATGACTTCCTCCGCCATCTGGGAAAGGTTTGCCGTAAAAAGGTCAAGCCCCGACTCCGTCTGGTAGAAATTCTCTTTTGCCATTTCATCCACCAGCTTCATGTCGCGGTTTGAGGTTGCGGACACTAAAACCGTCGTGCCAAGGATGCCCGCAAATGCAATACATATGATAACCAAGATCAACGAGGAACCCCTGTTATTTTTCATTTTGTCCTGCCTCCTTCGCCTAACATTACTGCATGATATCCGATTCCATCGTTGCAAGCCGTTCCCCCGTCCCCTGCCGGTATACCTCCACCGTCACCCTCTGCATCCTTGTGTGGGTGCCAAGGGCAAGCAATGAATTTTTGTCCTCCAACGCCGAACTTCCTTCCAGAAGCATTCCATCCGACTTAAGCCCGACTTTCTGTTTTTCGTCCAGGGCCGTGGAACAATACAGCACCACTTTTTCCCCGATATACGGCCAATCGGTTGCAAAAACGGGTCCTGAAAGATTTTCTGCATCACACGGGCCAATGCACTGCGCCCCTTCCTGTACCACAAAAAAGAGGTTCCATGCAAACCCGCCCGGATTTTTTACCTGAACCATATCATCAATGCGGTAGCCGCTGGAAAAATCCCCTGAAATCTGCAGGGGGTCATAAAATATGTATATATTTTCCAGTTTTCCTTTGCCGGACTCCCTCGCCAAAGAATAACCGGAATAAGACATCCCATTATAATGGTAGCGCAAAACCGCAGTTGCCGTTGGCGCTTCCTTCGTTCCGGATACCTCCACCGTAAGCTCACTTGTCATGTGGCGCGCGATATCCTCCTGCGCCTCCAAAATCTCGGACGGGCTAGGACCGGTATAACCTTCTGTCCCGGCATGATACTGCCACTGGGCGGAAAGCCACTCATCATAAAAATATGTCTTTGCCGCACCCTCCAGGCTACCGTTTGTCACCCCGCCCGGGCAGACAACAAAGGTGGAATCCGCATCCAATGTAGTCAGATCAGGGATTCCTTTTTTGTTAATTTCCGTAAATACTGTCTGGTTGTATGTGACATTCACCGAATAATGGTTCATCCCTTCTTTGACATTGCTCAGGGTAAACCCATCACCGCTTGTCGCAAAATAACCTTCGTCCCCCGACGCGGCACCATCCACATATTCCCTCGGCAAGTATTCTTTGATATCCGTACCAACATTCGTTTCCACAACCTTATCATTCGCGTACTCTTTCACGCACTCCATCACGTTCTGCGCCACGATCGTTGCCGACATTGCCTGCCTTGACTTCATGTTCACCCGCAGCGACATCATGAAGCTTCCGAGCAGCGGGATCACGGCGATTGCCATGATCAGCATGCTGACAACAACCTCCACGAAAGAAACGCCGCGGTCATCCGACCGCCTGCTTTTTCCTGACCGGTCATCCCTTTTCCATAATTTCTTCCACATCCATTCCGGCACCGTCCGTCACCTCGCTCCCCATATTACATCTTATGCCGCGCCGGCTTCCCCCTCTTTTGTTCCTGCCATCCATCCGGCTTATACTGTCTCTTTGTTATCATCCTTCTTACCGGAACCATTTATGGTACCCGTGTCTTAGCCGTCATTTCCGGCATCCTCACCGGAACCATCCGTACCCTCCGGTGTCTCTGCATGCACGTCACCGTTTCCGTCGTCATTTCCGTCCGTCCCTTCCGGCTCATCCGCGTTCCCGGCATCCCCGCCGTTCCCGTTTCCGTCCGGACCTTCCGGCTCATCCGCGTTCCCGGCATCCTCACCGTCGCTATCCCCGTCCGAACCTTCCGGCTCATCTACATTCCCGGCATCCTCGCCGCCGTCATTCCCGTCAGCACTGTCTGCATTCCCGGCATCTTCGCCACCGTCGTTCCCGTCAGCACTGTCTGCATTCCCGGCATCTTCGCCACCGTCGTTCCCCTCAGCGCCATCCGCATTCCCGGCATCTTCGCCACCATCGTTCCCGTCAGCGCCACCCACGCCATCCACATTCCCCGCATCCTCGCCGTCCTCATTCCCGTCCTCCTTCTTGTCTCCCTGGTTACCCGTCAGGTTCCCGAAGTCAAACTCAAACTCGAACCCTTCCCCGGCTCCCTCACCGGAACCTGACCGGAAAATATTCTGGTTCCCGATGTCAATGGTTCCAAGATCATCAAATTGGTACTGTTTCTTTGTGCCGGTCAACATATACCAATCAATGCTAAGGTTTCCGCTCAAACTGTCCGTCTCGCTATTATATGCCGCCGTCAGGGTGCTGATATTCATCTTCTCCGGGTACTGGTTGATGTACGCGATTAAGGTCTTTAAACCCTGATATGACGTGCTGTACGCCACATTATAGGTTGCCATATACTGGCCATACGCCGCGCCCTCCTCATTTGTAAGGCTGCTTGTTGTATAGACAAGCACCGGGGTTCCGAACGAAATCGTCGGGATCTGTACCTCTGCCACACGCGCAAGCTCGATAAAAAATAAAATACTCTTCTCCGGTGTGACACCCGGGCCGAACTTCGCCAAAACTTCCCCGATCGAAGCGTGGATGGCCTCCGTCTCCGCCTGATAAATCGCCTCGTTTTGTGCCTTGTTCTTTAAATCTGCAATCTCGCGTTCCAGTGCGTCATTCTCATCCTCCAAGGTGGCCGTCTCCTCGGCCAGGGGCTGGTAGGCAAAGCGGTAAGCCGCAAAAAACACAACTGCCATCAGTAAGAGGATCAATAACTTTTTCTGGCTTTCCGTTGCTTTATTGTTGTTCATCTGCCGCTTCCTCCTCCCAGTTTTCATTCCATGTCATGCTCACGGAAAACGTAACCGTCGCCGCACCCGACTCATCCTCCAAATTTTCCGTGATGCCGGAAATGCTCGTCGTCCCAATGTACGGAATTTTCTTTAACTGCACCAAAAGCTGCGCTGCCGTCTCCTTTGCATCCGTCACGACACTCACAAAAATGGCATCGCCGGATACGGAGATGGACTGCACGATGCAGTTTGTCGGCAGCATCCGCTCCAGGGCGGCAATCAGCTCATTTAGCTGCTCATTGTGCGACTTTGCATTTTCTGCGATCCCTGCCGCCTCCGACATCGCGGCAACGCTTTTCTCATATTTTGCATAAATTTCCTGTATATACAGATAACGCTCGCGCTCGGTCTTTAATTCCTCCTGCTTTGTTTTTGCTTCCTCCCTGGCAATATAACCGTTAAATACCAACGTTCCCGATGCCGCAAACACAAGGATCAACAGCAATATGTACAAACGCATATTATCTTTCTTAAGGCTCTTCTGGATCAGTTCCTCCGGCACGAAGCTGGCCGGGTTGACTGCCGCGCCCGCACAGGAAAACAACTCGTCCAAATGCTCTTTCAGCTCCGGCGCGTACTTGCGGAACGAAACACCGTGCAGCGAGGTAACGACCTCGATCGGCAGGTTCAATTCATTGCCCAAAAGCTCAGAAATCCCCATGATCTTCGTTCCCCTGCCAACCAAATATATCTTATCAACTTTGTGCTCCTGCTCATTTGCATTATAATACTCAATGATCCGGTTGATGTTGTTGACAAATTGGAACACCTCATCCATCACATCATCCACCATTTCCACCGCAATGTTGTTCACATCATCGTCCAGCGCGTTTAGGCTCTTTTTGATGAAACGTTTTTTACAAATCACGTCATAACACTGCCCTGCGGTAAGATTCTCAAATTCCTTATACCCGCGCAGCACATCAAGAATGTTCGCGACACCAAAATTCACATTCCGCTGCATGGCAAGTGCCCCGCCGCGCAGGATGGAAACCAGTGTATTCTGCTGGTTGATCTGCACGATAAAATTAACCTCGCCGCCCTGTAAATGGCGCATGATCTGGTAAGCGGAATTCCCGATATAATCCAATGCGACGACCGTCACGCCCAGCATTTCCGCCAGGCTGTAATAATTTTTCACAAGCGTCAACGGTGCCGCAAACACCATAATCTTTTTTTGCTTTGTCTCCGGGAGGTTCTCAATCAGCGAATATGTCAGCACATGCTCTGAAATATCCATCGGGAAATACTCGTTCGCCTCCGCGCGCACGATATCCATGATGCGGTTGTCCTTCACGGCCGGGATCGTCACCTCACGGCTCAGGATCTTGTTGGAAGCCACCGTAAACACAATATTTTTGTTTTTAAACTTGTGATTTTTCAACTGGCGGCGCAACTCGTCCGCAAAATTTGTCTTATCACGGATGTATCCATCCTCGATCGTATTCTCCGGCGTATCGAAGATCATGGACTTATATACTTTTGTACTACGCGTTTTAAAATCCACCTCGCAGACCTTTGTGTAATACAAGCCGATCTCGATTGCTGTCACTTTGCTCATGCGCGTTTTCCTCCTAGCTGCTTCTTTATATCTACCGATATTATACCATCTTCTCCTGCAATGTCAATTGCGCGGTCATACCAAAAATCCCAGATACCAGGAAACAATCCCTTCCCCAAACCACATCGCTGTCAGCGTACCCGCCGCAAGGTAAGGTCCCATCGCGAGCATACTTTTTGCTCCGGAAAATTTCATCCGCGCAATATGGATCACGCTGGCGTACAGACATCCAAACAAAAACCCCACCAGATTGCTGCCAAAGCCAAGCAGCAGCCCGGTCGCCGCCATCAGCTTGATATCGCCGCCACCGATGCCACGCCCGCCTGTTACCACATAGACAAAAAGCAAAAGCGCCGCCACCCCGAAAAAACCCGCGGCATGGCTGGTCAGATGGTTTCGGTCCAAAACCGTGGCAATGAGTCCGAGCACACCGATGAAAACATTGCACGAAAATGGGATTTCAAACGTGCGCGCGTCGATCAGGCTTAAAACCAAAAGTGCCGAGATTGCCAGGCAATACAAAAACGTGCGCACCGAAAACCCACAAATGGCAAAACTTGCCACCCAGAGCAGACCGTTTGCCGCCTCGACAAACGGATACTGCACCGAAATTTTCTCCCCGCATTTGCGGCAGCGCCCCTTTAAGGCAAGCCATGAAAAAATAGGAATCATGTCATACCAACGTAAATGGTAACCGCAGCCCATGCAGTGCGACGGGGTTGTGACAACCGTCTCATGCCTTGGGATGCGGTAGATACAGACGTTTAAAAAACTGCCGATGACGATGCCGAAGGCAAAGATGGTGAGGTAGGCAAGGACAAGGATTGTGGGGGAGGTTATGGTTAAGGTGAGGAACTGGTTTTGGTTTTGGGCTTGGGTTAAAACTATGGCAAAAGGTTGGACTTGGGTCGGCATTCGGATCGTTGGCTCCTTTTTATAGTGTTGTTTCGGGTGAAAGCTTGCGGTTTTGGCGTTGTTTCATTTCCGGGATGGGAATTTTTTGTTGGGGCTTGAATTGGAAGCTTTTTGTTTGTTACCGTGGTTGTAATATTCAAGTCTGCTTTGTTCCCGTTTGTTTTTGTGTTTGTGGGGCACAAAGCAAACTTCAAGACTACAAAAAACGTGGGGCTGGCAAAATTTGTGTTCAAGCAAAAAAGGTCATTTTGCATGTCACTTGAAGACGATGTC
>CAYMGZ010000088.1:0-9256 GCA_964390095.1 uncultured Lachnospiraceae bacterium
TCAAAAAGTTGTAAAGTGGTGTTAAATATTCTAAATTTTCTGTTAATTATGAAAAATGTTGGAATAGCATATAGAAAGGAACTGAATTTGAAAAATATACGAATTATTTTGTAATATACTTGAAATTTGATGGAAATCATGGTAGACTAATTGTTAGTATCGCACAAAAAAAGGATATTTTGAAAGAATAGTTTGTTATTTATGATGAAAATATCGTCGGTGTGACAATATTTGAGGGGATATGATTTTACAGGAATGGGTGTTTTTACATGGATAAGCGGAGTTTTAAGCAGTATAGGGCAATCGACCTTGGCATAATGGCGGTCATCTTGTTTGTTTTTGAGATGATAACGGCAATGGCGGCAATCAAATGGTTTCCCGGCGAGCTTTATACATTCTCACCGACCATAACCATCGTCTGCATCGTGATGATGCGCTGGGGCGGTTTTGCCGCAATCCATGCGGTGGTGGGCGGTTTGGCGTTTTGTATCGCTTCGGGGGCGAGTGTGGGGCAGTTTGTGATGTACTGCCTGGGCAATTGTCTTGCGCTGCTGGCGTTGCTTTTTTTCAGGCCACATGGCAAGGGGCGGGTAAAGGAGAGTGCGCTGCTCACAATGGCATTTACGGTGGCAGCATATGCGGGCGCGCAGATAGGGCGTTGGCTCTTAGGGCTTTTCTTCGGGGGCGGGCTGGATTCAGCGGTCGTGTTTTTCACAACGGATTCCCTCTCACTGGTATTTGCGCTTGTAGTGGTATTGATTTCCCGGAAGCTGGACGGGCTTTTTGAAGACCAGAAGGAGTACCTGGTTCGCACTGAAGACGAAAGATACCGGGAGCGAAATAAAAATTATTATGGGTGAACTCTAAACAGCATATCTCCCGTACAGTGCCCAGAGAAATTTTTTCGGAGGGACGGAGAAAAAATTCCTCTGCCGGTGTTTGGTACTGGGAGGGAGATATGCGGAACTCAAACGGCATATCTCCCGTACAGTGCCCAGAGAAATTTTTTCGGAGGGACGGAGAAAAAATTCCTCTGCCGGTGTTTGGTACTGGGAGGGAGATATGCGGAACTCAAAATAGGAGGTTTTGTGAAATGCAACTAAATGTTACCGACTATCTGATTTTTGACGAGGAAAGCGGCACCTACGTTGAAAATCCCGAACAGGTTGTGCGCGACGATGTCGAAAAGCACCACTGGCTGAATGTCTTCCGGACGGTGCTCAAGGACTGGAGGCTTTACCTGATGCTCGTTCCCATGCTGCTGGTATTTTTGCTGTGGCGCTACTTCCCGATGTACGAGCTGCTTGGCTGTTTTAAAGTGACCGATGATGTCAAGTCGGTTGCAGAACAATCCTACTCCGGATTTTCGTATTTCCGGCAGCTTCTTGTGGGTACGGGAAGCCTTACCACGGAGTTCTGGCGGGCATTCCGCAATACCTTCCTGTTAAGCTTTTACGGGCTTTGTTTCGGGTTTCCGATGCCGATCATCATCGCATTGTTTTTCAATGAGATCCGCTCAAATATTGCCCGCAGTATTTATCAGGTCATTACATATCTGCCGAAATTTATGTCCACCGTTGTCATGACTTCCCTTGTCATGATGCTTGTCAAGCAGGGGTCGCTCACTTCGGAAATGGGTGTTTTATCGCAGTTTTTGGTAAACCTTGGCTTAATTTCAAAGGAGACGGCACAGGCAGGCCTGATGAACAACCCGACGTTTTTCCGGGCAATTTACCAGATCAGCGGGATATGGGAGAGCGCAGGGTATGACAGTATCGTATTCTTCGCCGCAATCATTGCGATATCGCCGACAAGTTACGAGGCCGCGCAGATTGACGGTGCGGGGAAACTGGCGCAGATGAAATACGTTGTGCTGCCGAGCATCCTCTCAACAATCGTCATCATGCTGATCACAAGGATTGGTTCGCTGTTGAATGTCGGTTATGAGAAGGTTCTCCTTTTGTATAACCCGAACACTTACATCACCGCAGACGTTGTCTCGACCTTTGCACAGCGCTACGGTATCGCCGGGACGATGAAGGGCGTTGCGTCCGCCGCCGAGATGATGAACAATGTGATAGGGATGCTGCTTGTGATCGGGGCGAATACGATCGCGCGCAAGGCATCCGATGTATCACTTTATTAGAGGGGTCTGCCATGAAAAGAAAACTCGAAATTTCAGAACTTATATTTAAGATCATTAGCTATACGCTGCTTACGATTTTTGCACTGTGTTGCCTGTACCCGTTTATTTACACGATTTCCGCCGCAATCAGCGGAAAACACGCAGTGGAGTACAACGAACTGGTTCT
Organism: uncultured Lachnospiraceae bacterium; assembly: GCA_964390095.1. Taxonomy (GTDB): domain Bacteria; phylum Bacillota; class Clostridia; order Lachnospirales; family Lachnospiraceae; genus RGIG4057. The sequence goes on from CAYMGZ010000088.1 coordinate 2,313, forward strand.
GTTCCCGAAGGATATCCAGTTCGAGGCTTTTTCCGGTATGTTCAACAATAACATGTTCTGGAATGCCTATACCAACACGCTTTTCCTGACTTTTTACGGAACGATCTGGTCGCTTGGGGTTTCTATTTTCGGCGCGTATGCGCTCTCGAAAAAGCGCCTGATGTTCCGCAAAGGCTTTAATTTCTTCCTGGTATTTACGATGTGGTTCAGTGCGGGGCTTGTGCCGCAGTACCTGAATTACCTCGATACGAAGCGCGTGTTTAATTCGGTCGGGATCATGGATGATAAGTGGCTCGTTGTCATTGCGATGGGGATGGCGGCGATGAACATCATTCTTTTAAGGAATTCTTTCGAGGGGGTGCCGTCCGAGATCGAGGAGGCGGCCATTGTGGATGGTGCCACGGAAATGCAGGTTTTGTGGCGTGTTTACATACCGATGAGCAAATCAATCATCGCGACGGTGGCGCTGTTTTTCGGGATATCGCGCTGGAATGGTTATTTCTGGGCGAGGCAGATGATTTCCAATACCAATGAGCACCCGCTGCAGGTATTTATCCGACTGCGTCTGGAGGAATACACGGACCCGGAGGCGATGGCGGGCTGGGATAAGGCGTTTGCTTCGGATTCGGTTATTTATGCATTGATTATTTGTTCGATTGTGCCGATTTTGATTATTTATCCTTTCATCCAGAAGTATTTTGCAAAGGGCGTGAATGTCGGCGGGGTGAAGGAATGAGTGTGAATGAACTTCGGGTTTAATGCAGTTTTTTGACTGTAAGTTCATTCACACCAGCAGAATCGAAAATGAACCGTTTGGAGGTTCATTTTCGATTCTGCTGGTAGGATGCGAGGACTGTTCCGCGCGAGGTTTTGATATTGGCCGGTGCTTTGCGGTTGATATAGAGGTAACATTATTTTCAAAGCGACAAAAAGGAGGAGAAGATGAGAAAGAAAAAAATTGCGGCTTCGCTGATGGCGCTTACGCTTGCATTCACATCCTTTGCAGGCTGTGGCGGTGGCGAGGAGGAGTCGCCAACACCGACACCGGGTACGTCCGGTGGGAATACGGGGGCGAATACGCCGGCACCGACAACGGGGGGGACGGAGAACAATGATACCCCGGCACCGACGGAAGGCGGCACATCCGGGAATGAAGATCCGGGTACGTCCGGAACGGAGCTTACTTATGCGGAAGGTACGGTGCTGCGGATGGCAACGGGCTACAACAGCAAAGATACTGGCATTAGCTTTTCCGCGGAGGTTGCGGGCGAGGGTATTACGCTGGCGGATGGAAAGACTTACAATACCGGCGACTTAAAGCCTACATGGGTAACGGTCCAGGAAAAACTTGGAATTAAGTTTGAGGACAAGTATCAGGGCAACAACTCCACGAAGGAGTTTGAGTACTGGCAGGAGCAGCTTGACCAGGTGGATATGGTGAGCGGTACGGCATCTTTGCTTACCGAGAACGGTACGGCGGGCTTGTTTGTAAACCTTGCGGATTACCTTGACCAGATGCCGAACTTTAAGGCATACTTGGAGAAGAACCCGATCGTCCGCCTGTCCATTACCGGTTCTACTTCCGGCGAGAAGAAGGGTGCGATCTATTTTTCGCCTTACTTTGACGGTGTCAACGATATCGAGCGTATGCCTCTGATGAGGGTTGACTGGGTCCAGAAGCTCCTTGACGGTGAGGGCGCGTTTGCTGCGGCGAGCAGCGGCACGACGGCGGCTCCTGTCTATGAGCCTTATATGCCGACTTCCGGCAAGGTGGAGATTGACGTTGTCAAGAAGGATGCTTCCGGTACCGAGAAAGTTACGAAGGATTATGACGCGGCGGGCAACATCATTGCGAACATGAACGCAAAGGGTTCGATGAGCGGTGTTGACGCGGTTAATATGCTCCGCGAGTATATTGACAAAGCATATAATGGTTACTACGGCACGACCCGTTCCGACCTCTTTGTAGGCCAGAATGCGGCATGGGATGCGGATGAACTGGTAGCGCTGCTCCGCTGTGTGGTTGCAAACGCGCAGACATTAAACGGCACGGATTCCGTACAGGGCTTATTCTCCCGCGAGGATAACAACAACCAGCGCCGGGTTGACGTGTTCCGCTTTGCAGGTTCCCTCTTTGGTGTGCGCGGTCTTGAGTCGAGACAGGATTATCTCTATGTAGGCACCGACGGCGAGCTCCATGACGCGCGCCAGGAGGCAGATACTTATGTTGCACTTGAGAGAATGAATGCGATGGCAAAGGAAGGCCTGATTTCCAAGGCTTATCTTGATGCTTCGGAGGAGAGTTCCAGTACCTACCTTGAGAACGACAATGGTTTTATGCACTATGATTACAACCAGACACAGACCGTCATGAATGCGACAAAGCTTCAGGAGGGTGAGAAGTACATGGCAGCGATGGTCCCGGTTGCACGTTGGTATGATGGCACGAACGCGGATGGCGTTTACATGAGATTTACCGAGTCCTGGCGTTCGGTTAAGACAGATGGCTGGGGCATTTCCGTAAAGGGTGTCGGCTCCGATACGAACAAGCTGAATGCGGCGCTGAAATTGATTGATTACGCTTACAGTGCGGAAGGCCAGATCCTGATGTCCTATGGCCCGGATGCTTTCATCAAGCAGGGTGAGACGTTCAATTTCAACGGACAGGAGATGCCGGTGATCGCGGATGCGACTTACGCGGAACTTTGGGAGAAGGCTTCCGGTAACTATACGAACTATGCCCGCAAGTATTTAGGTTCTACATTAAGTTTTGTAAAGAGCCAGGCATTTGAGTACCAGTGCACGCACGAAGTCGGCAGGGAAGGTGCAGGCTATATCTCCAACGCGATCGGCCTTGGCACGATCAAGCATCCGGAGCTTGCACTCACGGAGAATGCATGGTACACTTCCGTTCCGACCGTTCTTCCGAACACCAAGGTTGAGAACGATATGATCGCAGGTTTCACGGAGCTTGGCTCGAAAGGGCGGTTTGGCCAGAACAAGGACGGCCAGAACCTCTTTGTAGACATTATCTGTGGCGGTTACACGGGCGAGGGAACTTCTTCCGCAGCTGAGACGGTCGCGACCGTTACCGATACGTGGAGTGGCAGGCAGTACCTACACTTAAAACAAGGGGCATGGAAGAAGCTTGTGGATTATTATAACGAAGTAAACAACTAAATTCCACCCGGCCTTCTGCCGGATAAACAAAAAAACCGCAGTACCGCGCAAGCCCGGGCAGTGGGGGCTTGCGCGGTGGCGGTATCATTCCGCGTTATGTTACGGGGGAAGGTTCCCCCACAACATAAAGGAGGAGCTGTATGTATAAAAAGCAAATGACCTTCCAGCGAATCATATGCATGGTGATGCTCTGTGTGGCTGCCCTTGTATTTATTTATTCGCTGGGGCTTATGACGGATCTTTATGACAGCCTGTACTCCACAATGATGGACCCGGACGACTACACGCAGACATCGGTGACGGGCTCGATCATTTATTATGATATGCAGCAGTTTAACAATGACCTGACAAAGGCTTCGATCGGGCTGATCCTTGTCACGCTGGTGTTGTTCCTGACAAACACGCATACCCGCAGGAAATATTACATCGGGAATTTTGCCGCCGTCGGGCTTTCTGTGGTGTGCAATGTCGTGGTATCCGCTTGGGCGCTTTCGGAGATTTCGTCCTACAAAGCGCAGTATAAACAGATTGATTTTGAACAGCTTAAAGACCACTCTGAATTGTGGAAGACTTACTATACGGACTCTACTTTTTGGTTTGATGCCAGTTACGTTGTGTTTGGCCTTCTTTTGGTTGTTACGGTATTGCTGATTGCAAACCTGATTTTGAAACTAATTATGATGAAAGAAGAAAAGCGTCTGATTGGAAGCAGAAAGGAAGTGGGAGCATGATGGCAAACGATGATGCCCTCATAAAGAAGGATCGCCTGCGCTACACAAAAAACAAGCTTTCCGCGAATTTAACGCTGCTCGCGATTGTTTTTAACGCGCTTTATTTTGTCAGTGTATATAAATCCGATGTCGGCTCGTATTACTATAAGCTGATCATAGGAATTTCCGTTGTCTATAACCTGCTCTTTATGCTTTTTGCGTTCCTTTCCTCGGAGGGGGTCAAGAGTTACAAGCTGTTTTATTCCTTCCTGTTGATGGTATTGGGGGCGGGGCAGGTCATCCGGATTTTTATCCTGCCGTTTAAGGCGAAAAATGATACCATTACCATCGGCGGTGTGGAACAGGTTGTGATGGAAAATGCACAATTTACGCGTGTTAGTGTTTATTTGATTGCGTCTGCGGCGCTCTGTATTGCGGCGGGGGTCATTGCCTTTTTAAAGACCCACACGCTTACGGCTTATCAGGCGGAGCTTGAAAAAAGTAAGGGGAGCAGATCATGAGTAATCTTAAACTACAGCATCTTGAAAAAATTTATGACAATAAGGTGCAGGCAGTATATGATTTTAACCTTGACGTAAAAGACGGCGAGCTGATAGTGCTGGTCGGGCCTTCGGGTTGCGGGAAATCGACGACACTGCGCATGGTGGCCGGGCTTGAGGATATTTCGTCCGGAAACCTTATCATCGATGGCAAGGATGTTACTTCCATGCCGCCAAAAGACCGCGATATCGCGATGGTCTTCCAGAACTATGCGCTTTACGGCCATATGACGATCTACGAAAATATGGCATTTTCGCTGATGCTGCGCAAGGAAAATAAAAACGAGATCCACCAGAAGGTACTCGCGGCAGCGGAAATCCTTGGTCTTTCCGACCAGCTGAACAAAAAGCCGAGCCAGCTTTCCGGAGGCCAGCGCCAGAGGGTGGCAATGGGGCGTGCGATCGTGCGGACTCCGAAGATATTCCTTTTTGATGAGCCGCTCTCCAACTTGGATGCGAAACTGCGGGGATCTACCCGCCGGGAAATCCTGCTTTTGCACAAAAGGCTGAAGGCGACCATGCTTTATGTCACGCATGACCAGACGGAGGCACTGACCCTTGCGGACCGGATTGTCTGCATGTCGATGGGGCATGTGCAGCAGATCGGTACGCCGCTTGAACTTTATGATAATCCGGCGAACCTTTTTGTTGCGGGTTTTATCGGGCTTCCGCCGATGAATTTCTTTGATATCGTGATCAAAGAGGGAATCGCGGTGTGCGAGGATTTTAATTTTGAACTTACGCCGGAGGAAAAACGGACCCTGGCGCGCTATGAAGGGAAAGCCGTGACACTTGGCGTTCGCCCGGAGGACATTTCCGAAGGGGGAAACATTGGGCTTGAGGTTTTCTCGAACCAGAACCTTGGGCAGGCAACCTTAGTAAACGGTGCGATGAGGAAACATAAGATCACTTGCAAATTCCGCGGTTGGTCGGATTATAAACCCGGTGACCAGATCAAGGTTTCTTTTGGCAGGAAGCATTTCTTTGACAAGAAAACGACCGACGCGATTCGGTTAGGATAAGGAGAGCAGAGCAGATGAAACAAAAACAGGTATCCTCGAAACAAAGACGGGGGATAAAGGAATTTATCCGCAAGTTTTTCGTTTCCCTGAAACGCAGCCCGCAGAATATCCCGCTTGTGGCATTGGTGGCAGCGTTCCTTATTTATTCGCTGAACCTTACTTCCATAGCGAATACCACGGCAAGGATCAATTCCCCGAATATGGGCCAGTGTGAATTTGCGGCAATGCTGTTTTCCATACTCGCTTTTGTCTGTTTCCTGCGGGCTTTCCCAAAGCGGCAAAAGCCGCAGAAAATGATGTTAGGGCTGCTTTACGCGATGTTTGCCATTATGATTTTTGCAGACAGTATCTATATCATGAGGATCAACCGCGCCTTCACCCGTGAACTGAACCCGATCGTGGTCACGGATGAGACGGCCTATATCACGACGGCGCAGAATATTGTGACCGCGCATATCATATGCATCGCCATATGTGCGGTGCTGCTCCTCACATTGCCGGTCTACGCGAAGCTTTTGAAGAAGATTAACACTTCCATCGAGGTGGAAGGCAATGGTGAGATGGATGTGATCGATATTTCAGGAGAAGAATAAGTTTTAAGGTGAAACAGCAAAAGCAGCGTTGTCCTGTCAAAGGCTTCTGCTGCTTTCTGTTAAATCAGCAGGAATCCGTGGTGGTACCGGGGGAATATTATGGCAAAAAAAACTAAAAAGCAGCAGGGTGGGAAACCGGCGGCAGAAAATTATTATGACCTTAAAGTCGATGCGGTGGAGCGGCTTGTCAATGCGAAATCCGCGCCAAATGTTTCCGAAAAGGAGATCCGTAAATATACCTCGAAGGGCAAATTCCATATTCCGTCCTGGGTGAAGATTTTGTTTATTAAATTCTGGTTCAGCGGTGCGATCTGTTACTTTTTCCTGTGGGGAATGGGGCTGTACCTCGCCGGGCTTGACTTAATGGTCGTTCTTGCAATCGCCCTCGGAGTTTCCACAGACCTGATGGTCAACCACCTGCTTCATTCGTTCGAGCCGGAAAAGGGCGCTTATGATAAATGGATGATGGTTCCGTTCCGCAAATTTTGGACAATCTTCCTCAATGTGATTTATGCGGGGGTGCTGTTATATTGTGTCATCCAGCTCTATGCCATGATCAACACGGTATTGGTTGGTGATGTCAGCCAGGCACAGACCGTCGCGTTGGGTGTTGAGCCGTTGCTGTTCGGGATTTTTTATATGGGCATGGACATGTTGTTTGTCACGGTAAAAAATACGATGGTGAAGATTGTTTGTGAGGCAAATGCAAAGGTTTTGAAGGCAAATGGAAAATAAGTGGCTGTGGAAGAGAGGTAGCTATGATAAACCAATTATATATCGGATCCGTCTCCGCATGTTTCGAACTGGAAAATTCCTCCCCGTATTACAGCGGGAAGGATTATAGTGTAGTGCTGGACGGAAAAAAGCTTTTTGATGCAA
>CAYMGZ010000089.1:0-9246 GCA_964390095.1 uncultured Lachnospiraceae bacterium
TTTTATGGTTTGGTTCAGTTCATGCTGGCAGCATGGCACACTCAGGATCACACGGGCATTCCAGTCCACCGCCTTTTTTAATGCCGCATCCGTTGCCGTGTCACAGGCATGCAGTGTCACCACCATATCAACGGCATCCGTTCCGCTATACGATGCAATATCGCCCTGCAGGAAATGCAGCCCGTCATAGCCGTAACGCGCCGCCAATGCATTGCAATGCTTGATCACTTCCGTTTTTAGGTCAAGCCCTGTCACACGGAGCGGGTAATTTTTCAGCTCATGCAGGTAATAGTACATGGCAAACGTCAGGTAGGACTTCCCACAGCCAAAATCAATCATGGAAAGCTCCCTGCCCGTCGGCAGCTCCGGCAGGATATCCTCAATGAATTCCAGGAAGCGGTTAATCTGGCGGAATTTGTCATAGCGCGCACGGACGACCTTCCCTTCCGGGGTCATCACGCCAAGGTCGATCAAAAACGGCACGGGTATCCCCTCCGCGAGGATGTAATTCTTTTTCCGGTTGTGCCCTGCCACACTTTCCCCTGCCTTCATTCCTTCCATGCCGGAAACCGCCGCTTCCGCTTTCCGGCCGTTTCCGGACACGGACAGGCTGGAAGGTGTTTCGTTACCACCCTGCGCCTTTTGCGGGGAAATCTTCTTTTCGCGCACCGTCACCTTCCCTTTTTTGCTCACCAGAACCGTGGCGCTTGCGCCCTGCGCCCAAATCTGCGCCTGCCCAAAGCAGTTTCCAAACCAGTCCGGCAGTTTTGCAAGCAACCCCTCGACCGTATGGTTTTCGTGGAAGACCTGGTTGCCCCGGTATTCGCAGGCCTGGAAAAACAGCCTGCCCTTTAATCGCACCGGGCGGATGAGCACCTTTTTGATTTCCTGCGGGCGGCGGCTGTTTGAGAAAACCATCTGTGTAAGCCCTTCGTTACAGTATTTATTGATCGTGTTTGATATGACCTCGTCCATAATTTTTTCCGTTTCATTGATTTGTTGTATTTTTGCAAATTTAATCATACCCTGTTTTGGCAAAAACTGCAATTACGAATTCCTTAAATTTTTATAGCCCCGGATTGTTCTTCCTATTTTCGGAATGATTTTGCCATTTTGCCCTTCCATTTCCCCCAAAAAAAGAGTATACTGGAACAAACAATATAATCTTGGAGTGCCTTACCGTGGCAGGAACCACGGGTGTGCTTCGGAATGGAGGATTTTATGAAAGATGATAATTGTATTTTTTGTAAACTTGCAGCGGGCGATATTCCGTCTACCACATTGTACGAAGATGAGGATTTCCGCGTGATCATGGATATTTCCCCGGCTGTGAAAGGACATGCCATCGTCCTCCCAAAACAACATATGGAAAACCTGCTTACCATCAAGGAGGACACCGCTGCCAAGGCACTTCTTGTTGTCTCCAAGCTGGCAAATGCCATCAAGGAGGCACTTGGCTGCGATGGCATCAATATTTTGCAGAACAATGGCGAGGCGGCAGGGCAGAGCGTTTTCCACCTGCATTTCCATATCCTCCCACGGTACCAGGACGATCATTTTGTGATCCCGTGGAAAACGCTTTCCTACGCAGAAGGGGAGGCGGAGGAGATTGCCGGAAAAATCCGCGCCGCAATCAGGGGCTGACCTGCCACGCCTTTTTCCGTCGAATGGGAATGGTATAAAACAAGGCTGCCGCAAAATGAAACCCTGCACCAGACAACCTATCCGGTGTGGTTTTTCATCTTGCAGCAGCCCGTTTTTTTGTTATTGCCCTTCCTTTGCCGTATCCTTGTTCTTTTCCACGGTCTCCTCAATCAAACGCACAATGGTCTCTGTTGCATCGGTCAGCTTGCTGTTCTTCATCGTCTGGATATACGTACTGCGCTCCGCGTACACCTGGTTGACCGCCGCAAGAAGCGTTTCATTCGTCAAATCTTCCTCATTGATGACAAAAGCAAACCCCTGCCTCTCAAAGGACTCAGCATTTAAAATCTGATCCCCACGGCTTGCCGCGGCAGGAAGCGGAACCAGAATCATCGGCTTGCGCAGCGCTAAAAGTTCACAGACCGCATTTGCGCCCGCGCGGGAAACCACAATGTCCGCCGCCGCAAAAAGGTCACTTAATTCCGCACTGATATATTCATATTGGACATAACCTTCAATATTATTATAGTCTTCATCCGTCTTGCCCTTCCCGCAAAGATGTACCACCTGAAAATGCTTTAAAAGCGTTGGCAGGAGATTGCGCACCGCTTCATTGAGCGCAAGCGCACCCGTGCTGCCCCCCACGACAAGGATAACCGGACGGTCCGCACGGAAGCCGCAGAATTCCAGCCCGCGGATGCGGTTTCCCGCAAACAGTTCACGCCGGATCGGCGTACCGGTCAGCACCGCCTTCCCCTCCGGCAGGTACTGTACCGTTTCCGGGAAGTTTGCACATACTTTAACCGCCGACGGGATTGCCAATTTGTTGGCCAAACCCGGTGTCATGTCCGACTCATGGATGATTGCCGGTATTTTACAGCGTTTGGCCGCCATCACGACCGGAACCGAAACAAAGCCACCCTTGGAAAATACAATATCCGGCTTCAACTCACGCAATAGTTTTTTCGCCTCGCGGAAACCTTTTATGACCCGGAACATATCCGAAAAATTCTTGCGGTCAAAATAACGCCGCAGCTTCCCCGATGAAATCCCATAATACGGGATCCCCAATTTCTCAATCAGCTCCTTTTCAATCCCTTGGTAAGAGCCAATGTAGTGTATATCGTATTCTTTTTCCTGTAGCCTTGCAATCAGGGCGATGTTCGGCGTAACATGGCCTGCCGTCCCGCCCCCGGTAAATACTATCCGCTTCATATCTGCCTCATCCGCCTCCGGGAATTATATGCTTTTTAGAGCCGTTGCCAACTGGTCCGGACACGAAGTGCTCTTCATGCCGCAGCGCGTTCCCTCAAGGCGGTGGATCACTTCCTCCACCGGCATCCCTTCCACAAGCTTTCCAATCCCCTTAAGGTTCCCGTTACAGCCCCCGACAAACGATACATTCCTCAAAATTTTTACGCCATCCACTTCCTCAATCTCAAAATTGATCTCACGGGAACAGGTTCCTGTTGTTTTATAAGTCATCATGCGCATTTCCTCCCTTAATTATTTACACTATTTTTTGCACAGGCACTGCGGAATCAGCAATTCCTACATATTTTTATTCCTTCATTATCAATATGACCACTATTCTATATCATTTTCCGTGAATATGCAAATGGTTTTTTCGAAATTTGGCGTTTTGGGGATAAAATGATCCGCCGCCAAACCTCCCTCCCGCCATAAAATGCATTGTAATCTGAACGAAGGTATGGTATAATATCGTCAGATATTATACCCGCGCTGATTTGCCGTCCGACGGAACAAAGGACATGTTCCTTGGCAAATCATGCGCATGCCCCGCAGGGAACATGTCGGAACGACATGCTATAATATCGCCAGATATTATACCCGCGCTGATTTGCCGTCCGACGGAACAAAGGACATGTTCCTTGGCAAATCATGCGCATGCCCCGCAGGGAACATGTCGGAACGACATGCTATAATCCCGTCATCCTACACCAGAAAAATCCATCCCCACAAAGAAAGGCAGGTACACTCTTATGATTGGAATTATCGGTGCAATGGAGGAAGAAGTCGCAAAATTAACCTCCCAAATGGAAAATGTCACTGTAACAAGACGGGCCTCCATGGATTTCTACCAAGGCACCTTAAACGGCAGGGAAGCCGTGATCGTGCGCTCCGGCATCGGAAAAGTAAATGCCGGTATCTGCGCCCAGATCCTTGCTGACCTCTTTCAAGTTGACATGTTCATCAATACAGGGATTGCCGGTTCCCTCGATGCCAAAATTGACATCGGTGACATCGTCCTGTCCTCCGACTCCCTGCAGCACGACATGGATGCCGTGGCCTTCGGCTATGAGCCTGGTGTGATCCCCCGCATGGAAACATCCGTCTTCCCGGCGGATGAGCGCCTCACCGCATTGGCAAAGGCAGCATGCGAGAAGGTAAACCCGGAAATCCACGTTTTTATCGGCCGTGTTGTCAGCGGCGACCAGTTCATTGCGGACGATGCAAAAAAGCAGTATCTCTTAAAACAATTCCATCCGATGTGCACGGAGATGGAAGGTGCGGCGATCGCGCAGGCAGCATACCTTAACGGCATCCCTTACCTGATCATCCGCGCAATCTCCGACAAGGCGGACGGCAGTGCCCATATGGATTACCCCGCGTTTGAAGCGGCGGCGATCACGCACACCGTAAAATTAGTTTCCGAGCTATGTGCTTCTTTATCGTGAGGTTCTATGATTACAAAATTGATATTTGTATGTACAGACAATACTTGCATGAGCCCAATCGCTGAAACCATCTTTAAAAACGAAAACCATGACCTTGACCTTGAGGTTTCCTCACGCGGCTTGGTCGTGCTTTTCCCGGAGCCGGTCAACCCCAAGGCAGAGACGGTTCTTGCCACACACGGGCTTATCATGAACAGCCACACGGCACGGCAGTTTAGGGCGGAGGAAGTGGATGGGGAAACCTTGATCCTCACTATGAACACCGTACAAAAACGCCGTCTCGCAACAGACTTTTTCATTAACGAAAACGTGTATACCCTCCCGGAATTTGCGGGCATACACGGCGATGTGGATGACCCATATGGAAAAGAAGCAAAAGACTACGAGGCTTGTTATACAAAACTGCAGGAATTGATGCAAAACGTAATTTACCGCCTTCTCTATGGCCACCTTCCGGACATGGCAAAGCAGGAGGAGGAATCACACAATAATATAATTTCAGGAGGAGAAAAAAATGATAGCAATCGGTAGTGACCATGGTGGTTATGAACTAAAAAAGGAGATTATGAAGCACCTTGAGGAGCGCGGGCTTGACTATAAGGATTTCGGTACGGATTCCACCGCTTCCTGTGATTATCCGGTTTTTGCCAAGGCAGTTGCAAATGCTGTTGTTTCCGGCGAGTGCGAAAGAGGTATCCTGATCTGCGGCACGGGGATCGGCATCTCAATCACCGCAAACAAGATCAAGGGCATCCGCTGTGCCCTCTGCCACGACTGCTTTTCCGCCGAGGCAACAAGGCTCCACAACGACGCGAACATCCTCGCGATGGGAGGGCGCATCATCGGTCCGGGGTTAGCCTTAAAAATCGTGGATATTTTCCTCGATACCCCGTTTTCCAACGACGAGCGGCATATCCGCAGGATTTCCCAGATCGAAAATTAAACCACAGCCTAAAAAGCATTGCCAGCCTGCAAACACCCCCGGACTGGCAATGTTTTTATATCCCGATGACAGCAAAAACAACCCGTTTTTTTGGAGCCTGATATCGCCGGTTCTTCCCTATTCACACCGCTTTCACAACTTGGTATCCTGCCGCCTTTAACAGCCGGTTCATAATCGCCGCACCCAGATGCCCGTCCGAAAAACTTTCCGAAAAAATAAACTCCACACCCTCCTCATCCAACTTACGGAGCACATCAAACAGACATGCCGCAATCGTCTCCTCCCTTGCACGCGTTCCGACAACCTTTACATTTGCACAGACATAGGATGCCGCTGTTTCCTTTGCCGCAAGCACGGCAACCGAAAAACCCGCCGCCGATTTTTCGGCTGCCGCACGGTTGATGGCGGCAATGACCGCCTCCCGCCCCCCCTCATAGATTACAAGGCTGCCCTTTGGCGCATAGTGCCGGTATTTCATTCCCGGTGCCTTCGCCACGACATCCTTCTGTGCAGTCTTTGCTATGACCGCCGGATCATATTCCACCCCCGGCAGGACGGTGAGCAAATCTTCTCTGGAATAAAAACCGGGGCGCAGGATCACAGGCTTTTCCCCCGACAGATCAAGAATCGTTGACTCCAGGCCGATTACCGTCTCGCCACCATCCAGGATCAGCCCAATCCGCCCTGCCAGATCCTCATAGACATGCTCCGCTTTTGTCGTGCTCGGCCTCCCGGAAGCATTCGCGCTCGGTGCGGCAAGATAAAGCCCCGATTCTTCAATCAGCATGCGCGCAACCGCATCCGACGGCATGCGGATGGCAACCGTGCCAAGCCCCCCCGTTGTACCATCCGGCACAAGCTTGCTCTTTTTAAGGATCATGGTGAGCGGTCCCGGCCAAAAACGGTCTGCGACTTCCCACGCCACCGCCGGAATATCCTCTGCCAGTACACGGAGCGCTTTTTTTTCTGCAATATGCACGATCAACGGATTGTCCGAAGGTCTCCCCTTTGCCGCGTAAATCTTTGCCGCCGCCGCCGCGTCCAGCGCATCCCCCCCAAGCCCATATACGGTCTCCGTCGGAAACGCCACCAGCCCCCCGGAGCGCAGAATACCCACCGCCTCCGCAAAATCCTCCTTTTTTAGTGCACTACGATCCATTTTTATTATTTTAGTTTCCATTTATTTCCTATTCTCCGCATCCTTACAATATTCTATAACCCCAAGGCAGCAACCTTACAATATTCTACGATCCCAAGGCAGATTGCCCATGCCATCTTATCCTGATACTCTTCTGTCACCAAAAGCTCTGCCTCCCTTTGGTTGCTTAAAAAACCACATTCCACAATCACCATTGGGCAAGGTGATTTTTTTAGCAGATAATAGCTCTCATTTGCCTTTGGCTCCCGGTGGTTCTCATCCGCAACCACGGCCCTGATCGTTGTCTGGAGGCACTGTGCAAGGCGCTTTCCCTCCGCGGAACTGCCAAAGTAAAAAACTTGCGCGCCAAAGCTTGATTCCTGCGTAAAACTGTTCTGATGGATACTTACCGCAAACTCCGGCTGCTTTTCCTCCATTGTCCGGATGCGGCTCTTCATATCTACCGCCTTTTTGTTGGAATCCCCTTCCATATAAAGCGCATCATCTGATTCCCGCGTCATATGTACCGTAAACCCTGCCGCTTCCAGATAAGTGCGTAGTTTCCGGGTAATGGAAAGATTGATGTCTTTCTCTTTCGCCCCGTTGACCCCAACCTTTCCCGGGTCAAAGGCCCCATGCCCGGCATCCAGGACAAGCACCCGCCCTTCCCCATTAAAATCCCCAAGAGCTTCCTTTTGTTCGGGCGTAAAAACTGCCGTCTTTTGCATCTCTTCCTTCCCCTCTTGTATCTCTGCCCCGATATCCTTCGTTCCCTGTGCATCCACATCATCCTTTGTAAACATCCTCAGACATTTTCCTGCAAACAGGCAGGCAGCACAAAGAACCAAAAGATACAATCCAACTTTAAATTGTTTTGGCATCCTAACGCAGACCGAAAATGGTCTTCTCCTTTCCGTCCATCCCTATAATCTATGACAGCACGGAAAAGAAAATACGCAAAAGGTTATTCGCCATCCCCCGCAAACACATCCCAGACATCCGCCGTCTCAAGCCCCAAACGCCATGTCGCAATCCCTGCCACTTCCGCCTGCCATACCCGTTTTGCCTTCTCGGAAAGTGAACGTTCTTCCTCCAGCCAGATCCGGTAATGCATCCCCTCCTTGTCATATTCCGCATAATACTGGCAGGTGTCCTCATCCCATTCCGCCGCCGCCCCATTTTCCTCAAGGATTGCCGCCGCGTCCTTCATGCCCGGCGTGCGCTCCACGCCAAGGATTGTCACACCATCCACCGTTGCCTCCCGCCAAAGCCTTGTATAAAATGGCAGGGCAACGATGATCTTTTCTGCCGGGACCATCTCCTTCGTATCCTTTATCGCATTCTCCACATAGGAGATGGAGGAAACACTCCCCGCCTCCTCCGAACCGGCATAATGCTCGTCATACGCCATGATCACAACATAATCTACAAGCACACCCTGTTCCGCATAATCATAATAGCGGTTATAGCCCGCAGGGACATAATTATCAACGGAAAGTACCAGCCCATGTTTGCGGCAGCTCACCGAAAACTCACGCAGGAACTGGATGAAATGTGGCCCCGCTTCCACCGGGAGGCTCTCAAAATCAATGTTGATACCGTCAAGGCCACACGCAAGTGCCACGGAAACCAATTCTTTCTCCAGACGTTCGCGCGCCGTTGTGGAGGAAAGCACCTCGTAGCTGTTAATATTTTCCCCAAAATTGTCCACCAGCCCCCATACCTTAATCCCCATCGCATGTGCGGTATTGACATAATTTGTATCCGCAAGGGAAGAAATCGCCCCCTCATTGCTCGCGATGGAAAACCATGTTGGCGATATCGTAGTGATCCCTTTTGTATTTGCAAGCAGCCCTGTCAGGTTGGCGTTTGCCGCAAGGTTGGTCACAACATGCCATGTCAACAGGACTTCCTCCCCATCCGCCACACTTGTATATTCGGGTGTCTTAAAATCACTCTCGACCTTCTCATAATACCCTTTGCTGACACATTTATTCAGGACATAACCCCTCACACCATCCTGCGTCATCACCGTCAGGTAACCGTTTTTCTGTGAGCCGCCGCCGTCCAGGAGCATCAGCTTCTCCCCTTCCGCCACATCCTTTAAGATTGGGCTTTTTCGGTTTGCGTCCGTGCGGATCTGCGTCTTTTTTGTCACATTGGTATACAGATAATCCCCGTAAACACTCGTGATCATAACACGCTGCAATCCCCCGTCCCCGGCAGCATCCGCCTGGTATGCCTGATAATGGATATTGGAATATTCCTCCACAAAGTCAAGCAGGAGATAAACCACCCCCCCTTTCTCCAACACGGCCGGATGGTCCGTATTATACTTTTCCCCGTCCACTTCCACGTAACCGTTCTCCGGCCAAGCCTTAATCACCTGTGTTGGTGTTGTGCAGATGAGTACCTCCTCCGCTGCATCCCAATAGAATCTTTTATTAAATCGCTGCACTACCGTGTCAAAGTCCACATAGAGCTGACCGTCCGATAGCAACGCGTTTTTTTCATATATCTTATCATCCAGTATGATCATCGCCTCCCCCGCCGGTACTTTGTAATAGTCCGCAAGGCTCATCCTTGCCTTCCCCGGTGAAAGATACCTCGCCAGGGCGGTTCCACCTACCTAAAAAATCAATATCAAGACAAGAACAGTTCCAATAACCGCCTGTTTTGCACGCTTTTCCATGCCAGACACCTCTTTTCTCTAAAATAGCAGTTTTTTTCCACCGTTCCCTAGTATAACACATAACGCCGTGAATTCCAACACAATTTATACCCACAAACGCAAATAATTGCCGTCTGCACAGTATAACGGG
>CAYMGZ010000090.1:0-1592 GCA_964390095.1 uncultured Lachnospiraceae bacterium
GTTGTTTTTATGAGCAGCCTCGGGCGCAGTGCCACCGGGAACCCCCGCGCGGTCTGTGACCGGATGGCGGAGCTTGGCATGGTGGGGGATTTTCGCTGTTATTATATCCTCGATGAGCCAAAGCGCTTTGCGGGCAGCCTGCCGGAAGGCGTACACCCGTTAAAAAATGCCCGGTTTCGCTATTATCTGGTGATGGCGCGCGCCGGGGTGTGGGTGTCGGACACAAGGTTCCAGAATTATATGGTCAAAAAAAAGGATGCCATCTACATCCAGACATGGCATGGAACCCCGCTCAAAAAGCTGGGCCTTGACCTGACCGCGCTGCATATGGCGGGCAGGGAGACGCTTTCCGGGTACAAGGAGGCGTTTCGCAAAAACGCGGCCACCTGGGATTACCTGATTTCCCAGAACCCGTTCTCCACGCGGGTGTTCCGGCAGGCATTCGGATTTACGAAGACAATGCTTGAGATTGGCTACCCGCGCAACGACAAGCTGGTCAAATGGTGCAGGGGCGCGGGGGAAGATGCCGCTGCCATCCGTGCCCGCCTTCGCAGTAGGCTCCTTATCCCGGACGGGAAAAAAGTCATGCTCTACGCGCCGACCTGGCGGGATGATGCCTTCTACAACGAGAAGGACTACCGCTTCGCGACCACGCTCGATTTCGGGAAATTTGCGGCAGTATTTGCAAAAGAGTATATCCTTGTGGTAAAATATCATTATATGGTCCGGGAGCGGGAGGAGAAAAACCACTTTCCGGATTTCATCCGCACGGTGGGGGAGGATGTGGATATCACACAGCTTTACCTGCTTGCGGACCTCCTGGTCACGGATTATTCGTCGGCGATGTTTGATTATAGCCTGACCGGGCGGCCAATGTACTTCTTTGCGTATGACCTTCAAAACTACAGGGATGCACTGAGGGGATTCTATTTTGATTTTGAGGCGGAAGCGCCGGGACCTGTTGTCACGACGACGGATGCACTGATTGAGGCAATCCGGGCTGGCGTGACGCAAAAGGACGCAGCGTGTTACCGGCGTTTTGTGGAAAAATACAACCCATACGATGATGGGTGCGCATCCGACCGGGTGCTTGATATCATAAAAAAATACAGGGAAGGAAAAGAATTAAAATGAGTGAAAAGATACCATTTGTAACGAAGGAACTGGTAGAGGAAATTGCAAAAACCTACCCGACACCGTTCCATATCTATGACGAGAGGGCAATCCGTCAAAATGCGAGAAAGTTAAAAGCGGCATTTGCGTGGAACGAGGGCTACAAAGAATATTTTGCGGTCAAGGCGACACCGAACCCTTACATTTTGCAGATCTTAAAGGAGGAAGGATGCGGCACGGACTGCTCGTCCATGACGGAGCTGATGATGTCGGAAGCCGTTGGCATCACGGGGGAGAACATCATGTTTTCCTCAAATGACACGCCGGAGGGGGAATTTACGAAAGCAAGGCAGCTTGGCGCGTACATCAACCTTGATGATTACACGATGGTTGATTTCCTTGAAAAAGAATGTGGGATACCACAGACCATCTTCTGCCGTTACAATCCCGGCGGTGTGTACGAGGTGAGCAACGGCATC
>CAYMGZ010000090.1:1602-9225 GCA_964390095.1 uncultured Lachnospiraceae bacterium
GGCATCATGGATAACCCGGGCGACGCAAAATACGGCATGACGAAGGGGCAGATGATGGATGCGTACCGCCGCCTGAAAGCGCTCGGCGCGAAAAAATTTGGCATCCATTCCTTCCTTGTGAGCAATACCGTGACAAATGATTATTACCCGAAGCTTGCGCGCACGCTTTTTGAGCTGGCGGTGGAATTAAAAGAGAAGACGGGTGTGCATATCGCTTATATCAATCTTTCCGGCGGCGTTGGGGTTGCGTACCGCCCGGAGCAAGAAGAAAACGACATTGCGGTAATCGGCGGGGGCGTGCGCCGTGCCTACGAGGAAATCCTGGTGCCTGCGGGTATGGGGGATGTGGCCATCTTCACGGAGCTTGGGCGTTTCATGCTTGCGCCGTATGGGCATCTTGTCACGCGCGCCATCCATGAGAAGCATACCTACAAGGAATACATCGGCGTGGATGCGTGCGCGGCAAACCTGATGCGCCCTGCCATGTACGGCGCATACCACCATATCACGGTGCTTGGGAAAGAGCAGGCCCCGTGTGACCATAAATACGACGTGGTGGGTGCCCTCTGCGAGAACAATGACAAATTTGCAGTTGACCGCATGTTGCCGGAAATTGAAAGGGGAGATTACCTTGTAATCCATGACACGGGTGCGCACGGTTTTTCGATGGGGTATAATTACAATGGGAAATTAAGGTCCGCAGAGCTTTTGCTTTGTGAGGATGGTTCCGTCAAGCAAATCCGCCGTGCGGAAACACCACAGGATTATTTTGCAACATTTGATTTTTCCGGTTTTTTCGGAAAATAAGCGGGAGCTGCCAACCAATGGATACCACCCGATAGAAATAAAAAATATATCAATTTCAGGGGGTTGTGATGAAATACAAGATTTTGGTAACAGGGAAAAATAATCCGGTCATTGACGATTTCTTCTTGCGGATGAACAATGATTTTGAAGTGATGAGCACTTCAGCCCGCTATGATGATGTTGTCAGGCATCTGAGTTATTTTAAGCCGGATGCCGTTGTATATTGTGTTTATAATGAGACACGGGAAACAATCCTCCAGATTAAAAATGTCGGGTTCCGTTTTGCGGAAAACCATGTTCCGTTCATCTTAATCGGGATGAAGGAGGAGTGTGATGAGTTTGGGAAGCTTGCGCCAAATATTGTAGACCTGACGTTGTACCGTCCACTCTCACCTGTGGCAATTCTGGAAAAAGTTAAAAAATTCATTAGGGAGAACAAGGAGCAGGAAGCACGCCGTGCCGAGAAAGAACCGGTTTCGGTTGTGCCAAATGCCGCTGCCGGGGACCAGATTACGGATGAGGATGAGGCATGGACATTTTTGCAGAGCCTGACGGGGCAGAGCCTTGAACCGGAGGAGGCAAAAGCAGAACCGTCCGCGCGCAAGCATATTTTGGTAGTCGATGACAATACTGTCATGTTGAAACTGATCAAGGAGCACCTGCATGAGAAATATGATGTGGCCACTGCCGTCAGCGGTAAGATTGCGCTGAAATTTCTGGAAAGGAAGAAGACGGACCTGATCCTGTTGGATTATGAGATGCCGGAGGAGAATGGTCCTGCCGTACTGGAACAGCTGCGTGCCTCGGAGGCAACAAGGAACATCCCCGTTGTTTTCCTGACAGGGGTCACGGAGCGGGAAAAGATACAGGAGGCGCTTCGCTTAAAGCCACAGAGCTACCTGCTCAAACCGGTAAAGCGCGAGAAACTTTTAAGTACGATCAAAAATATCATCGGCTGAAAGGTGGGAAGGGCAGGAAAGGAAGATTTGTGTAAGAAGACATACATAATGAAAGAACAGGAGGGGGGCTTACTTGATGGATGCAATGAATTATGATCTGAGATTACAAGATTTGATCGATACAAATGTTTTGCAAAAAATACAGGATGCCTTCGCGGAACTGATTGGTGCCGCAGCCCTGACGACGGACGCGGATGGCGTGGCCGTGACCAAGGGATCCAATTTTTCGGATTTTTGCCAGAAATATACGCGGGCAACCATGGTCGGCTGTGCGCGCTGTGAACAGTGTGACAAGGCGGGGGCGGAGCTGGCGCTCTCGCAGGGGGAATCGGTTGTTTACCGCTGCCACGCGGGCCTGATGGATTTTTCTGCCCCAATCATAGCAAACGGAAAACTTGTGGGCTGCTTTATCGGGGGGCAGGTGCTCACCAAAATGCCGGATTTCGCGCGGATTCGCCAGATTGCAAAGGAAATTGGCGTGGATCCGGAAGAATATGTGGAAGCCGTGAAGAAAATCAAGGTCGTGGAAAAAGACACACTGGAAAAGGCCGCAAAATTTCTTTTCACAATTTCGGAAGCCCTCTCCAACACGGCATACCACCGCTACCTTGTCCACAAAGCTAACGTAGAGCTTGCACGCTCGGAAAATATGAAATCGGATTTCCTTGCAAACATGAGCCATGAGATCCGCACGCCGATGAATGCGGTGATCGGCATGGCAGAGATGGCGATGCGTGAGGATTTGCCGGCTGTTGCGAGGGGCTACATAAACCAGATCAAGGAAGCGGGGAAATCCTTGCTAATCATCATCAACGATATCCTGGATTTCTCGAAGATTGAATCCGGGAAGATGGATATCAACGAAGAGACTTACGAGCCGATGTCCATACTGTACGATGTCGCAAATATTGTGATGACAAGATTGAAGGGCAAGGATGTGGAGCTTGTCCTCGATGTGGCCCCGAACCTGCCAAACAAGCTTTCGGGTGACAATATCCGCATCAAGCAGGTGCTCTTGAACCTCGTGAATAATGCGGCAAAATTCACAAATCAGGGCAGGATTGTGATGAAGATGGATTATGTGGATATGGGGGAGGATGCCATCAAACTGAACATTTCGGTTGAGGATACCGGGATCGGCATCAAAAAGGAGGATTTGGGGAAATTGTTCCAATCGTTCCAGCAGGTGGACAGCAAACGCAACCGGAACATTGAAGGAACGGGGCTTGGGCTTGCCATTTCCCAAAGGCTCCTCAAGTTGATGGACGGGGATATCGCGTTGGAGAGTGAGTACGAGAAAGGCAGCAAATTTTCCTTTACCCTACCGCAAAAGATTGTGGACAAAACCCCAAGCATTGTCTTAAGGGAGGGGGAGGACCGGCTGGTCGTTGGGCTGGTCTCAAACCCCTATATCCGGGAGAGCCTCTGCCAGGATATAGCAAATCTTGGCGTGGATTACATGGGGATGTCGGCGGCGAAGGAACTGGCGCAGTTGCCGGGCGACCGGAAAATTTTCCTTTTTATTGAACATCCGATGTTTTCTGACGGCGTGGAGGCCTTTGTGCGCAACAACCCGCAGATTACGGCAGTCCTTCTGGTGGATTTTTACAGCAGTGTAAGTTATAATATCCCGAACCTCCTTGTGATACGCAAACCCTTGTTTGCCTTAAATATCGCGATGATCTTAAACGGTGAGGAAGTATGCTTTGGTGATGATGCGCAGGAAAAGGAATTTGATTTTATTGCGCCAAAGGCACATGTCTTGATTGTGGATGACAACGCAGTCAACCTGACGGTGGCGGAGGGGCTCTTAGAGCCGCTCAAAATGAAGATTGACACGGTGACGAGCGGGAAGGAAGCCATCGACAAGATCACGGATTTCCATTATGATATTGTATTTATGGACCATATGATGCCGGAGATTGACGGGGTGGAGACCACCCACATCATAAGGCGTTTCCATCCGGAGTATAATGATGTGCCCATCATTGCCTTAACCGCAAATGCGGTGGACGGAACGAAAGAGATGTTCTGCCGGGAAGGGATGAACGATTTTGTCGCCAAGCCGATCGAGTTGCGAATGTTGGTGGCAAAGGTAAGGCAGTGGCTGCCGGTGGAGAAGATCGAGAAGCTCTACCATAAAAACACGATGGACTGGAAGGGTGAGGCAGGCAATATCGTAGTTGGCGACCTTGATGTGAAGTATGCCATCAGTATCCTTACAAGTGAGGATTTATTTTGGAAGGTGCTGAAGGTATTTTACCACAGCATTGCAAAAAAAGTGAAGCTGATCGGGGAACTTGTGTCGGAAGGCGACTGGACAAATTATACAATCGAGGTTCATGGGCTGAAAAATGCCGCCAGACAGATCGGTGCCTTAAAGCTTTCCGAGCGGGCGGCGGCGATGGAAAAATCTGGAAACGCACGGGATATTGCTGCCATCCAAGAAAATACAAAAGAAATGTTGGAACAATATGCCGCTTACCAGTCAGTCCTTGCACCGTTCTGTGAAGAGCAGGAAGATGAAGGCGGGAAGGAAGAAATTTCTGAAAAGATGCTGTATGAGTATTTTGGGAAGCTTCAGGAGGCGGTGGATAACCTTGATGCGGATATGATGGAGGAGGTCATCGGGCAGATGAAGCAATACCGTTACAGCGGCTGGCAGCAGGAATTGTTCGGACAGTTGAAGGATGCCGTGGAGGAAATCGACGTGGACAGCTGTGAATCCATCATGAAAAAATGGAAAAAGTGCGGGGCATAAGGCTCTTTGGAATATGGGAAAATAAGGGGGCGGAAGTTGGCAGCCCCCTTATTTTCCTGTATTCACAGATTTTGGTCAAAAAGAGGATCACTTGGAATCAGTATATACATAATCTCTAAAATGCTTAACACATGAAACGGAATAAAAAAAATCGCTGTGATACCTAAAGTTATCCGAAAAACAGCCGATAAATAATGTAGAGTAGTAAACAGGCAGCAGGAGGCTGTACATCAGAGATCAGGTGGTGATATTTATGCGTATTGATGCATTTAACCGTGTGAGCCAACTCTACCAGGCAAACAGCACGAAAAAAACTTTAAGCGCAGGGAAAAAGGGGAGTTCCGACCGTGTTGAGATATCCCGTTTGGGTCAGGACGTTCAGGCGGCCCGGGCTGCCGTGGCGAAGGCACCGGATATCCGGGAAGACCGGGTTGCAGCGATACGGGAAAGGATGGCGGCCGGGGCGTACACCGTTGATATGGATGCTTTGGCGGATAAGCTATTGACAGGCTATACCTTTTAAAGGCGAAATCCCACTGTCGGAATGGCGGTGGGAGGGCATATGTGGAACTTAAGACAACATATGACCGGACAGCGCCCGGTGGAATTTATGGGAGCAGGGCGGACAGAAATTTCACTGCCGGAATGGCGGTGGGAGGACATATGTGGAACTTAAATGGAGGTAGGACTTGGCAAGCTTAATTGAAGAATTGGTTATGGTACTGAAACAGGAAGAGGAAGTATACAAATCACTCCTTCCTGTGGTGGAACAAAAAACTCAGATCATAATCCGTAATGACCTCACCGCTCTCCAGAAAATCACCGAACAGGAACAGTTCGCAGTCGAGAGGATCAATTCCCTGGAGCATAAAAGAGATGGGGTCATTGTAAATATGGGGATTGTGCTGAGCAGGGACCCGAGGACACTGACATTAAAAAAGCTCATAGGACTGCTTGACCGTCAGCCGAAGGAACAGAAGGAACTGACCCTGCTCCACGATTCTCTTACTATGATTCTGAAAAAATTATCCGATGCGAATCTTCGCAATCAATCATTAATAGAACAATCCCTAGAGATGATAGAATTCAATATGAATTTGATTCAGAGCACAAGGATGTCACCGGGGAGTGGAAATTACACGAAAAACGCGTATGAAAGCAACGCGTCTGTCGGGCAGACAGGGATGTTCGATGCCAGGCAGTAAAGAGAAACCGGAGGATATTTATTATGGGCTTGATGGGTGACCTCTACGTTGGTAAGTCCGGCCTGAGCATGAGCCAATACGCTCTGAACACGACCGCGCATAATCTTGCCAATGTGGAAACAAAAGGGTATGTCAGACAGCAGACAATTTTAGGTACAACGCAGTACCTTACGGTAGGGCAGGGGGCGATCTCAAAATGGCAGGTCGGCCTTGGCGTAGATACCGAGGAGATAAAGCAGGTCCGCGATGTTTTCCTTGACAAGGCTTACCGCAGGGAGATCGGGCGGCAGAGTTTTTACAGCACGCAGTATGAGGCCATCTCGGAGATGGAGGATGTGTTTGGCGAGCTGCAGGGTGTTGCGTTCCAGGACAGCATGGAAAATTTTTGGATCGCACTGCAGGAGGTGGCAAAGGAGCCGGACAGCATCGTGACGAGGGCATCCCTTGTACAGTGTGCCGTTAGTTTTGTTGAGCGTTCCGAAAATATTTACAAGCAGATTTCGGAGTACCAGGAAAATTTGAATGTGAAGATCGAGGAGCAGGTGAAGCGCATCAACGAGATCGGGGATGAGATCGTGGAACTGAACCAGCAGATCTGTAAATATGAGGGCAACGGCGTGGAGCACGCGAACGACCTGCGCGACAAGCGCAACGCGCTGTTGGATGAACTTGGGGAGTACATCAGTATTTCTTATCAGGAGGGCGTTGACAAGCAGGTTTCCGTTTTGGCGGAGGGCGTGCCGTTCGTCACGGAAAAAGCCGTGTTCCATATGTCAACGATGAACCAGGTTGATGTCATGAAAAAGGAACTCGCCAAGCAGTACGGCGGGGATGAGGAGGCTTTGGAGAAGGCCAAGGAGGAGGCGGAGCGGATCTGTGGCAAATCGGTGATGCTTGTGCCGACCTGGCCGGTCTATGGTGACCGGAAAGTATTCCATTATGACCCGGTTCCGTCGAACAAGGCAAATACCGATGTCGGGGGGCTCAAGGGCCTGATCCTTGCGCGTGGCACGAAAATCGGGAATTATACGGATATCCCGGTAAAGCCGAAGGAAGAGGATTTTACCGAGGACGGGGAGTTGGATGAGGATGCCTACGAGGAAGCGATGAACAAATATAAGGCGGCGGCAAGGCGCTACACGGCGGAGATTGAACCGTCGGTTGTCATGACCGCGCAGGCACAGTTTGACCAGCTTATCCACGGCATCGTGACGACGATTAATGACATTTTATGTCCAAACATAGAGTATGAGCTGCCGGAGGATGTGACAGTCGTAAACCAGCACGGCATCGAGGTCACTTACGAGGCAGGCACGGTAGTCAAGATCCTTGACCGGAAAAATGCGCCGGTCGGAATGGACGAGAGCAGGGAACCCGGCAATGAGCTCTTTACAAGGAAATCCACGAGACGCTATGAGAAGACGGATCTTGTGGATGATGAAGGCGAACCGATCTGGATTTACAATGCGGAGGATCCGCTTGACAATTATTCCCTGTACACGCTCGGGGAGATTGAGGTCAACAAAGATGTTTTGGCAGACAAATCAAAGCTACCGTTCAGCACGAACAATGGAACCGGCGATTTTGACATCGCGACGGCGGAAAAACTGATCGAGGCATGGGGGTCTGAATTTGCGTCACTTTCGCCGAATACGCTGGCGGTCAACACGTTCACGGAATATTACACGGCGATGATCGGTGATATCGCGAACAGGGGGGATACCTTGAAGACGATAGCGGAGGAACAGGACGGGATGGTGCAGGGAATCGAGACGGAGCGCCTTTCCATGACGGCCGTATCTTCCGACGATGAGTTGACGAGCCTGATAAAATTCCAGCACGCCTACAATGCGGCGGCGCGCTACATCAATGTCGTTAACGAAATGCTGGA